>JAVHPV010000001.1:0-4904 GCA_036170775.1 Gallionella sp.
TGTTGGTGGGTCTGCACGGACTTGAACCGTGGACCAAAGGATTATGAGTCCTCTGCTCTAACCAACTGAGCTACAGACCCGAAAACTTAACCTTCGCTATCGAGGAAGCTCTTGAGCTTTTCTGAGCGGGAAGGGTGACGTAATTTACGCAAGGCCTTGGCTTCAATTTGACGGATACGTTCACGCGTGACATCAAACTGTTTGCCGACTTCTTCTAGCGTGTGGTCAGTATTCATTTCAATACCAAAACGCATCCGCAATACTTTCGCCTCGCGCTGCGTCAGGCTATCCAAAATATCGGCGGTCGCACCGCGCAGACTTTCATACACCGCAGCATCAATCGGCACGGTGGTATTCGAGTCCTCGATGAAATCGCCCAAATGAGAATCATCGTCATCACCGACAGGGGTTTCCATCGAAATTGGTTCTTTAGCGATTTTCAAAATCTTATGGATTTTATCTTCAGGCATTTCCATCTTGATCGCCAACGTTGCCACATCAGGCTCTAGGCCTGTTTCCTGCATAATTTGACGCGAGATGCGATTCATCTTGTTGATGGTCTCGATCATATGCACGGGAATGCGGATGGTACGTGCTTGGTCAGCGATGGAGCGAGTGATGGCCTGACGTATCCACCAAGTGGCATAGGTGGAGAATTTATAACCGCGACGATATTCAAATTTATCCACGGCCTTCATCAGACCGATGTTGCCTTCTTGAATTAAATCGAGGAACTGCAAACCACGGTTGGTATATTTCTTGGCGATGGAAATCACCAGACGCAAGTTGGCCTCAATCATGTCGCGCTTGGCACGGCGAGCTTTGGCTTCGCCGTTGGTCATCTGTTTGTTGATCTCTTTGAGGTCTTTCACGGGGATGCCAACACGCTGTTCCAACGCAATCAAATTTTTCTGTTGCTCAATGATGGCGAATTGATAACGCGCCAACACCTCAGCACAAGGCTTTTTGGTCTTCAGTTCTTGGGCAACCCATTCCAGATTCTCTTCATTACCTGGGAAGGTTTTGATGAAATGGGCGCGCGGCATTTTGGCCTTATTCACGCACATATCTTGAATGCTGCGTTCGCAACGACGTACTTCTTCAACCAAACCGCGCATGGTGTCGCACAGCGCATCAACCTGTTTGGCCGAGAAGCGGAAATTCATTAACTCATCAGAAATAGCTTTTTGGCATTTGTCATATTGCTTACTACGATAGCCATATTTTTCATAAGCCTTACCCATCTTGGTGAACTGGTCGGCAATGATGGCAAAACGTTGGATAGCATCTGCTTTGAGTTGTGCCAAATTGGCGGCGGCGGCAGCGGCGTTGGCTGCTTCATCAGCCTCTTCGTCTTCTTCCTCATCAGCCTCTTCATCTTCTGACTCGGCATCTTCTTCAGCTTGTGCCGCAGCGGCAAGTTGCGCTTCTGCTTCGCTGTCAATAAAGCCATCAATCAGCTCGTCAACACGCAGTTCATCCTTTTCGATTTTACTTGCCAAAGATAGCAACTCGGCAATCGTTGCGGGACACGCTGAAATCGACTGGATCATGTGTTTCAGACCCTCTTCGATACGCTTGGCGATTTCGATTTCTTTTTCGCGCGTCAGCAAGTCAACCGTACCCATTTCGCGCATGTACATACGTACAGGATCGGTGGTGCGACCAAATTCGGAATCTACTGTGGACAAGGCGGCTTCGGCTTCCTCTGCCGCATCTTCATCCGCCACCGCAGGCGCAGCATCGGTCATGATGAGCGTTTCGGCATCAGGCGCAACATCGCATACCGTGATCCCCATGTCGTTAATCATGCTCACCACGCCTTCAATCTGCTCCACTTCGAGCATATCGGGCAAGTGGTCGTTAATCTCCGCATAGGTCAGATAGCCGCGCTCTTTACCTAGCACAATCAGGGCTTTCAGACGGGTGCGCCGCGCTTCAATATCTTGCTGTTGATCAACGACAGGCATGTCGGGAGCGACCGCTGGCTTTTTAGTCGATTTTTTTGTCTCTTTAGGCTTGGCCATATCTCAGATTCCTAATTTCGTATACCGCGTGATGCCGCAGAAAAGCGGCGGATTATACCTGAAATCAGCCGTCTTTTCCTACCTTTGACTGATTTTCCTTAACATCGTTAGAGACTTAAAGAAATGCCGGCGATTTGCCAACGTTATTTACGCTGCAATAATTGCAAATACTGCTCACGCTCGGCGTTACTTAAGCTGCTGGGCGCACGCCCTGCGGCTAGGCTTTGCAATTCGTGAAAGCGTTCGCGGCGTTGATCGTTGCTCAGTTTGGCAAGCAATCCAGAAAATTCCGCAGCTACGTCAAACTCCTGACCCCAGTTCAACATATCTGCCTCCGCACTGCCAACAATTTTTTCATGTGCTGTTCCTTGGAACATTTGGGTCAGGGCGGGCCCGCTGATCTCATAGTCGGTTTCACGCAAAATGCTAAGCAGATCAATAATTGCAGCCGCTTCGGGAGATGACGCGCCATCGCCATGCCACGCCATAGGCACTTGCGCACCTAAAGTGGGTTGCGCAAGCAAGCATTGCAATAACAAGCGATTTGCTGAAAGCGAAGTACGCACAGCTTTTTGTAATGCAGGACGCGGCGTGCGCGCCATCGCTTTGATCTCAAATAACGCCTCCAACTCCGCTTGACTCACACCCGCCAAGGCGGCGACTTCTTTGCGTAACAATAAGGCTGTGGTGGGGGCAACAATCGTCGTCAGCAAGGGTTTGGCGCGTTGCAACAACTGACTGCGACCTTCTTGTGTGCGCAAATCCAGTTCTAGCGAAATCTTGCGCAACAAATAGCCCGATAAAGGCATCGCTTGTTGCACCCGTTGCTCAAATTCATCTTTGCCAAACTCACGAATAAAGCTGTCTGGATCGTGTTCGACGGGTAAGAACAAAAAGCTAATGCGCTTGCCGTCTTGCAGGTGAGGTAGCGCATTTTCGAGCGCGCGCCAAGCTGCTTTTTGCCCTGCTTTATCGCCATCAAAACTAAACACGATGTGTTCAGTCAGGCGCAATAATTTTTGCACGTTATAGGGGGTCGTTGCCGTACCCAACGTAGCCACGGCATATTCCACGCCATGTTGCGCCAATGCCACCACATCCATATAACCTTCCACCACCAACACCCGCTGCACCGCGCGTATGGCTTTTTGTGCTTGATACAGGCCATATAACTCACGGCCTTTTTCAAATAACGGGGTTTCTGGCGAATTCAAATATTTTGGCTCGCCTTTATCCAGTACGCGCCCGCCAAATCCGATGATCTGACCACGTACATTGGTGATGGGGAACATGATGCGATCACGGAAGCGGTCGTGTCGCTTGTCTTCGTCACTGACGATCACTAAACCTGTCTCGCTCAGCGCATCGTTTTGATAGTTGGAAAACGCCGCCGCCAAATTTTGCCAAGCATCAGGCGCATAGCCAATACCAAATCTGGCTGCGATTTCACCGCTTAAACCACGTCGTTTGAGGTAATCAATAGCACGAGGGGATAGTTTGAGTTGCTCACGGTAATAGCGCGTCGCGGTAAGCATCACTTCGTATAAATCGGGTGCCACCTTGGAATTTTGTGCGCTGGCCGAAGTGCGCTCATGCGGTACTACCATGCCAACACTTTGTGCCAAATCCTCAATCGCTTCGACATAGCCCAAGCCGCTATGCTCCATCACAAAGCCTATTGCCGTGCCATGTGCGCCGCACCCAAAGCAATGATAAAACTGCTTGGTTTGACTAACTGTAAATGAGGGGGATTTTTCGTTGTGGAACGGACAACAGGCAACGTAATTTGCCCCAGCTTTTTTCAGTGGGACGTAACGCTCAATCACATCCACAATGTCGATGCGATTAAGCAGATCCTGAATAAAACTTTGTGGAATCACGCCATCCCGCCTTTACTTCGAGCTCATTAAACGAGCTGAGAGATGTTCAACGGGTAGGGGTTGAACAGACAATTGCCCCAAACAGATCGTTATTACTTTGACAGTTGAGCTTTGATTAAGCCAGACACCTTGCCCATATCGGCACGCCCTGCCAACTTGGCTTTGAGGATGCCCATGACTTTGCCCATATCTTGAGGGCTAGCAGCCCCCGTTGCTGCGACGGCATCAATAACAGCAGTGGCGATCTCAGCATCCGAAAGTTGCTGTGGCATATAAGTTGCCAACACGCTCATCTCGAATTTTTCTATATCAGCCAGATCATTGCGACCTGCGGCTTCGTATTGACTAATGGAATCGCGGCGTTGCTTATTCATCTTTTCGATGATAGTCACCACATCCGCATCCGTAAGTTCGATGCGTTCGTCCACCTCGCGTTGCTTAATCGCAGCGAGCAACAGACGAATTGCCCCGAGGCGCGCCGTTTCTTTGGCTCGCATCGCGGCTTTCATATCATCACTGATTTGTTGCTTTAGACTCATAGGAAACACCTGAACTCAGGCATAACCAATTAGTACATCTTAGGCGGTAGGGTTTGGCTACGCAGACGCTTGTAATGACGCTTCACCGCAGCAGCCAGCTTACGCTTACGTTCTGCGGTAGGTTTTTCGTAAAACTCGCGAGCACGCAAATCGGTCAACAGACCAGTTTTTTCTACGGAACGCTTGAAACGACGCATTGCAACTTCAAACGGCTCATTCTCTTTAACACGTACTGTTGTCATGAACAAACTACCTTCTACCAAAAAATTGAGGGCGCGATTCTAGCAAAGTCCCCCAGCCCCCACAACAACAATTTTGACAGCGTTATTCACTTTCATTTTTACGATGCGCACATTTGTGCCACGGCAATTTTAGCTAACGCAAAATTGTTGTTCTCTGAAGACATGCAAAGCGGGCTGAAAATTGAAGGCATGACAATCAAAAATCCGTTTGGGAGA
>JAVHPV010000002.1:0-1114 GCA_036170775.1 Gallionella sp.
GCCACCGACATGGCGCGCAAGATGGTCACGCAATGGGGGATGTCAGATGCCTTGGGTATCATGGTGTATGGCGAGAACGAAGGAGAGGTGTTCTTGGGGCGTTCGGTGACGACGCACAAGAATATTTCCGAAACCAGTATGCAAAAAGTCGATGCGGAAATTCGCCGCATTCTTGATGAGCAATACGCACTGGCGCGCCGTTTGATCGAAGCCAATCGTGACAAGATGGAAGCGATGACCAAAGCCTTATTGGAATGGGAAACCATAGATGCCGATCAGATCGACGACATCATGTCAGGCAAACCACCGCGTGAGCCTAAACCTTCAGCACCGATCAACAAGAAACCAGAGCCGCCACAAGATACAGCACCAACCGCTCCTGCGACGACTCCAACACAACCCGCTCAAGAAGCCTAACAAGCCGAGCTAGGGACAGAGGCAAGTGTTGGCCTCTGTCCATTTTTTCTGCCTTTCTCCTATGCAACTGCATTGCGGCAAATTTCAGCTCGACTTATCGCGCCCCCGCGTGATGGGCATTGTCAATGTCACCCCCGATTCTTTTTCGGATGGTGGTCACTATGCGACCGTGACTGCGGCCATCGATCATGCGCATCGCTTGATCGCCGAGGGTGCAGATATGCTCGACATCGGCGGTGAATCCACCCGTCCAGGGGCGGCAAGCGTGAGTGAGCAACAAGAATTAGAGCGGGTGTTACCCGTTATTGAAGGCTTGCGTGGCATTCCCTTACCCATTTCCATTGATACCTACAAGCCCGCTGTGATGCGTGCTGCGCTGCGGGCGGGGGCGAGCATGGTGAACGATGTGAATGCGTTGCAAGCCGAGGGCGCGCTGCAAGTGCTGATGGCGCATGATGCCGCCGTGTGTTTGATGCACAAGCAAGGTCAGCCTCATAACATGCAACAACGCCCCGAATATCAAGATGTGGTGAGTGAGGTGAGCGCGTTTTTGCGCGCGCGTATTGCCGCTTGTGTTGGGTATGGCATCGCAGCGCAGCGTATTGTGATTGATCCGGGTTTCGGCTTTGGTAAAACCTTGCCGCATAATCTAGCCTTGCTCAGAGCGTTGGCGAGTTTTAAGTCTTTGGGCGTACCG
>JAVHPV010000003.1:0-1107 GCA_036170775.1 Gallionella sp.
TTTTCGGCATACGCCATGAGTTTTTCGCGTGACAGCAAATCCCATTCGCGCCACGGTGCGATGACTTTGATATTTGGATTGAGTGCGTATGCCCCCAACTCGAAACGCACTTGATCGTTGCCTTTGCCGGTTGCGCCATGCGCGATGGCTTGCGCGCCGGTCATGGCGGCGATTTCGATCAGACGTTTGGCAATCAGCGGACGGGCGATAGACGTGCCGAGCAGGTATTCGCCTTCGTAAATGGTGTTGGCGCGGAACATGGGGAATACAAAATCACGCACAAACTCTTCGCGCAAATCATCAATGAAAATATTCTCGGGTTTGATGCCCATTTGCAGTGCCTTGGCACGCGCGGGTTCGAGCTCTTCGCCTTGTCCAACATCGGCGGTGAAGGTCACCACTTCGCATTGATAAGTGTCTTGCAACCACTTCAAGATGACGGAAGTGTCGAGGCCGCCAGAATAGGCGAGAACTGCTTTTTTGATGTCGCTCATTTATTTTCTCTCTTGTGGATGGGTTAGCGTAGCGTAGCCCACCGATTTAACACGGGGAGTTACGTCGCAATGCGGCTAACCCACCCTACTTTACGCCGCTAGTCGATTTTTCCTAGCAGCAAATATTCCATTAAGGCTTTCTGCACATGCAAACGGTTTTCAGCCTCATCCCAGACCACCGATTGCGCGCCGTCGATTACGCCAGCGGATACTTCTTCGCCGCGATGCGCAGGCAGACAGTGCATGAACAGCGCGTCTTTAGCGGCAACGCGCATCATGTCTTCATCCACTTGCCAGTCGGCAAAGTCCTTCAAGCGTTCCTCGTTCTCGGCTTCCCAGCCCATCGAGGTCCATACATCGGTGGTGACTAAATCTGCACCACGCGCGGCTTCCATTGGGTCTTTGAATTCTTCGTAATGTGCGTGACCGTACAAACCTGCACGCTCGGGTTCGACTTCGTAGCCGGGCGGGGTGGAAACATGAACGTTGAAATCGAGTATCTCGGCGGCCTGCAACCACGTGTTACACATATTGTTGGAGTCGCCGATCCAAGCCACTGTCTTGCCTTGAATCGAACCGCGATGCTCGATGTAGGTGTGGATGTCAGCCAAGA
>JAVHPV010000004.1:0-4812 GCA_036170775.1 Gallionella sp.
GCCCGACGAAACCGCTGCAATCGAATCCCGTCTCAGGAGAATTACCGCCATACTTATAAGGCGTGCCCGATAAACTTAAGGCATAGAAAGCCATATTATTGAGCGCGTCATTCTGTTCATCAGGTAAGTATTGGGCAAAATCAGTGGGCAAAGATGCCGCTTGATTGGCTGCTTGGGCAGTGAGTGGTAGGCAAAGCGCGAGGAATAGTAAGAGGCTTTTCATGCGGGCAATCTAAGGTAAAGTAGGTGCGTTTGTAAAGTCGGAGCGATAGCCATGAAAAAAGTTCTTGCCGTTTTGTTGTTTTTCCCTTGTTTTGCTTGGGCAGATGAACTGTCTATCATTTCACTACAACATCGCAGCGCAGATGATTTGATCCCAATTATTCGCCCGTTGCTTGAGACGGATGATGTGGTAAGCGGGATGAACAATCAATTGATACTGCGCACTTCCGACGCAACTTTGCAGCAAATTAAACGCTTGCTGCAGCGCATAGATGTTGCGCCGCGCCGCTTAAAAATCACGGTAATGCAAAATGTTGACAGGGAAACGCTCGCTCGCCTAACCGAACTGTCGGGTAGCGTAGGCATAGGGCGTGATGCCCATGTGAGTTTACCGTCTAGTGTGGGCAATACGGGGGCATCGGTGATTTTGCGTAGCGGGCAAGATGATTTACAGGCTCGCGTGATCTCTACTCGTCGTCTGGAAAATGACCATAAAACCGAGCAGATACAAGTTTTGGAAGGGAATCGTGCCTTGATTCGGAGTGGGCTAGCCATACCTTTGCCGCAGCGTCAAATCATCTATCATCCTTGGGGCGCAGAAGTGCGGGACACCACCCTCTTGCAAGAAGTAAATAGTGGTTTTTATGTGTTGCCGCGCCTCAATGGCAATCGAGTAACGCTAGAAATTACTACGCAGAACGACAGTATTTCCAATAATCAGGCAGCAGTAACACCGAGCGAGATTCATATCCAACAGTCACAAAGCTCGGTGTCTGGGCGATTGGGTGAATGGCTGTCAATCGGCGGTTTGGGGGATGCGAATCATGTCGATGATGCCACAATTTCGAGCCGTGGCAGTACACAAGAGAAAGAACAGCGTGACATACTTATCAGAGTGGATGAAGTTGATATAGAAAATTGATCGGCAAGTGTCTGCGCAGCATTTCTCTTGATACAATCCCAGAGCATTTTTTGATTCATCTATTTCAGTTCTTTAGAGAGGGGAAACACTATGAAAAAAATCGAGGCCATCATCAAACCTTTTAAATTAGATGAGGTGCGCGAGGCTCTGTCTGAATTAGGCGTGAGTGGTTTAACCGTGACTGAGGTGAAAGGTTTTGGTCGTCAAAAAGGTCACACCGAACTCTATCGCGGGGCTGAATATGTGGTGGATTTTTTGCCAAAAATAAAAGTGGAGGTGGTTGTTTCCACAGAGTTGTTGGATACCGCAGTGGAATCCATTATCAAAGCAGCTCATACCGGGAAAATCGGCGATGGCAAAATTTTTGTGTCTACCGTTGAGCAAGTCATTCGTATCCGTACGGGCGAAACCAACGAAACAGCCCTCTGATACATGCGGAGCATTCGCGTTATGGCCATGCTCCGCAGCAAAAACAGCTAAATCCTCTGCGCCGTGAGTGAAGACTGCCCCAGCTTTGCTATAATGCGCGCTTTGCCGAGGGTGAAATTACATGCGTATTATTCAAAAAGCACTAACCTTTGACGACGTTCTGCTCGTTCCTGCTTATTCAAATGTGTTGCCGCGCGATGTGAACTTGCGTACGCAACTGACCCGCAACATTAGCCTGAATATCCCACTGTTATCCGCTGCGATGGATACCGTGACCGAATCACGCTTGGCGATTGCGCTGGCGCAAGAAGGCGGTATCGGTATCGTGCACAAAAATATGTCTGCACATGCGCAAGCGGCAAAAATTGCCAAGGTCAAACGCTTTGAAAGTGGTGTGGTGAAAGACCCTATCACCATTACGCCAGATATGAGCGTGCGAAATGTATTGGCATTAACGCGGCAACATAAAATTTCAGGTTTGCCTGTGGTGCAGGGTAAACAATTGGTAGGTATTGTGACCAATCGTGATTTGCGTTTTGAGAATAATTTGGATCAAGCCATCGAAAAAATTATGACTCCACGCGAACGCCTGATTACGGTCAAGGAAAACGCCAGTTTGGAAGAGGCGCGCAATTTAATGCATCAGCATCGTATTGAGCGCGTGTTGGTGGTGAATGATCAGTTTGAGTTACGCGGACTGATGACGGTCAAAGATATTCTGAAGTCTACTGAGCATCCGCTCGCTTCCAAAGATAGCCAAGGTCGTTTACGTGCAGGGGCTGCGGTTGGTGTGGGAGAGGGGACAGAAGAACGTGTTGCCTTACTGGCTGAAGCAGGCGTGGATGTGATTGTGGTAGATACTGCACACGGTCATTCGCAAGGCGTGTTGGATCGAGTCAAATGGGTTAAAACCAACTTCCCTCAGGTGGAAGTGATTGGGGGCAATATAGCAACAGGCGCGGCAGCGTTGGCGTTGGTAGATCATGGTGCAGATGGCGTAAAAGTTGGCATTGGCCCAGGCTCTATCTGTACTACGCGCATTGTGGCTGGCGTGGGCGTGCCACAAATTGCCGCGATCCAAAACGTAGCAAAAGCCTTGCAGGGAACGGGTGTGCCGCTGATCGCAGACGGTGGAATTCGTTTCTCGGGCGACATCGCTAAAGCCATTGCTTCCGGTGCGCACGTCGTAATGCTGGGCGGTTTGTTCGCCGGCACGGAAGAAGCCCCTGGCGAAATTGAGTTGTTCCAAGGCCGTTCCTATAAGTCTTATCGCGGCATGGGTAGTTTAGGCGCGATGCAACAAGGTTCGAGTGACCGCTATTTCCAAGAAGGCGAAAGCAATCAAGATAAGTTGGTGCCAGAAGGGGTGGAAGGTCGTGTGCCCTATAAAGGCAGCGTGTTGGCGGTGATTCATCAATTGATGGGCGGTTTGCGCGCCAGCATGGGCTATCTGGGTTGTGCCGATATTGCCACTATGCACACTAAAGCAGAGTTTGTTGAAATTTCCTCTTCTGGGATTCGTGAGTCGCATGTGCATGATGTACAAATCACGAAAGAAGCCCCCAACTACCACGTTGATTGATCTATAGGCGAGCTGCAAGGTAACTTCATTGCAGCTCGTAATGACATTCCTTCATTATTTACCCGCTCAGATAAAACATGTCCCATAAAAAAATCCTGATTCTTGATTTTGGTTCTCAATATACCCAGCTGATTGCACGACGCGTACGCGAGTTGAATGTTTACTGTGAATTGCATCCTTGGGACATGACAGAAGCTGAGATTCGCGCCTATGCTCCGTCGGGCATTATTCTTTCGGGCGGGCCTAATTCCGTTTACGCAGAAGAAACACCTAAAGCTCCGCAGGTGGTATTTGAATTGGGCGTACCTGTATTGGGCATTTGCTACGGCATGCAAACGATGGCAGAACAATTGGGCGGCAAAGTTGAAAGCGGCACCGTGCGTGAATTTGGTTATGCGGAAATTCGTGCCCAAGGACATTCCAAGTTGTTTGCGGGTATTCAAGACAAGACCAATAGCCAAGGGCACGGTTTGCTGGATGTTTGGATGAGTCACGGCGATAAGGTAACCGCGTTGCCGCCAGGCTTTGCCGTGATTGCCTCGAATGCCACCACGCCATTTGCAGCGATGGCAGATGAGGTGCGTAAATTTTACGCTGTGCAGTTCCATCCGGAAGTCACTCATACCGCACAGGGCAAAGCATTATTAGGACGTTTTGTGCATGATATTTGTGGTTGTCCGCATGATTGGAATATGCCTGATTACATTGATGAAGCGGTGGCTAAAATTCGTGCACAAGTGGGCAATGATGAGGTTATTTTGGGCTTGTCAGGCGGGGTGGATTCATCGGTTGCTGCTGCACTGATTCACCGTGCGATTGGTGAGCAACTCACCTGTGTCTTTGTGGACAATGGCTTGTTGCGCTTGAACGAAGCTGAACAAGTGATGGAAACCTTTGCCCAAAATCTGGGCGTGAAAGTCATCCATGTGGACGCAAGCAGCACGTTTTTAGGACATTTGGCAGGGGTTGTTGAGCCAGAGCAAAAACGCAAAATTATTGGTCGAGAATTTGTGGAAGTGTTCCAGAGCGAAGCCAAGAAACTGCCACAAGCCAAATGGTTAGCGCAAGGCACAATCTACCCCGATGTTATCGAATCGGCGGGTGGCAAGAAAAAAGCGCATACCATCAAGTCCCACCACAATGTGGGAGGCTTGCCAGAAAGCCTACACCTTAAGTTGTTAGAGCCGTTGCGCGAGTTGTTCAAAGATGAAGTGCGCGAGCTGGGGGTGGCACTCGGCTTGCCGCCCGCGATGATTTATCGTCATCCCTTCCCAGGGCCAGGTTTAGGTGTGCGGATTTTGGGTGAGGTGAAAAAAGAGTATGCCGACCTGTTGCGTCGTGCGGATGCCATCTTTATGGAAGAGCTTTCTGCTACTCAAGACACCGTAACGGGCAAAAGTTGGTATGAATTGACCAGTCAAGCATTTACCGTGTTCTTGCCCGTTAAATCAGTTGGCGTGATGGGCGATGGGCGCACCTACGATTGGGTAGTGGCACTGCGCGCTGTGCAGACGCAAGACTTTATGACGGCACACTGGGCAGAGCTGCCGCACGCGTTGCTGGGCAAAGTCTCCAATCGCATCATCAATGAAGTGCGTGGCATCAATCGTGTGGTTTACGACATTTCTGGCAAACCACCCGCAACGATTGAGTGGGA
>JAVHPV010000005.1:0-1103 GCA_036170775.1 Gallionella sp.
TATCTGGAAGAAGCACCGGGTGTCGCCAGCAGCGTCGGGGAACATGCGTTGATCAAATTGCGCGAATTCTCCGAGTACATGTCCACGCATACCAACTTCAAAGCCATTGTGCCGTTTTTGCAGACGAGCGGTGCGGTGGCGCGTCGTCTGAACAACGACAAAATGTTCAAGCGTTACATTGAATTGATCCGCGACATGATGGATCGTACTTCAGTTTCAATTCACGGTCACCATACAACGTTTGCTAGTCCTGGTTTGCCGGAATTGCTCAAGCATGCGCCCAAGTTGCTGAGCGTTTTATCCCTGCAGGGTTTGCAAAACTGGATCGAATACGGCATCCAGTATTACAACCATCACCCAGAGCGGCAGGAGGAATATTTCCGCTTGGAATCCGCCGATGCTATCGCGGTCATGCAACGTGAACGGCATGGCACTTTGCTGGTGGATAACGAGCGCAAACTGGACAGCTATATCCGTGCGCTATGGAACGATAGCGACTACCTCATCCCGTATTCAGTCGCGTTCGACGATTTGCGCAAGCCAATGCCCTACTACACCGATGACGGCATCCGCCTGCCCGATGTGTATGACGACAGCAACGGCGTGTCGGGCATAGACCGCTATCGCGCCGCGCTGGCGCACATGTCGGCGCATCGCCGCTGGTCGCAACAGATGATCGTGGACAACTGGAGTCCGTTTCAGCGCGCCAGCGTCGAAATTTTCGAGGACTCCCGTGTGGATTATCTGGCCTGCCAGAAATATCCGGGTTTGCGCAAACAGCTCCTCGCGCTGCATCCGATTCCCAAAGAAGAAGACTTGCAACTGGAGGCACAAGGCATCTCGGTATTTAGGCTCAGACTGGCTATGGTTTCGCGTGCCATTCTCGACCCCAACTACACCTACCAGAACGAGCCTATCAGGGAAGCCGTTAGACAATTCCACGAACTGATGGCGACGGGCGAATCCACCAGTGCGGCAATGGCCTCCGTTGCATTGGCGTTCATCGCCCGCACCCGAGGCCAGCGCGACCTGTCGGCCAAGATGTATTTCGACAATACCGAGGTGGACTACCGCGACGACAATCGGCATCTGTGGATATACAT
>JAVHPV010000006.1:0-1103 GCA_036170775.1 Gallionella sp.
AAATCATCGCGGTGACGGGCTTTTAATTTGGCTGCATTGAGTTTGGCGGCGCGCACTTTTTCTTCAAAGCGTGCGCGTTGCGCCACTTCGGCAGCTTGTTCTTCTGCTAGACGTTGTTGCTCTGCTGCGACACGCGCCGCGTGCATGGCTTGCTCATCGGCGGTCAGTAATACGTCATTCGGTTCTGTTGGTTCTATTGATATTTCAGATGTGTTGGCATCCTCTACGTTGCTGTTGGTGGGGGCTGCAATTTTTTCAGTGATCGTTTTTTCAGTGATCGTTTGAGGGACGTTTTGTGCTGCGTGTGATGCCGCTGTGCGAGCGGTTCGTGTAGCGATGCGTTGAGCTTGACGCTCGTTGGCACGCTGAGCTGCTGCGGCGCGTGCTTCTTGTTGTGCTTTTAATTTGGCGAGTTTCCTGTCTTGTTGTGCTTGTAATTTGGCGGCTTGGGCTGCCAGTGCAGCTTGTTTGGCGGCCTGTGCTTGAGCGATTTTGGTGGCCTTTCCCTCGGCTATTTGTTGCTCGTGTAATTCCTCGCGATGTCGTGCTGCTTGCGCGGCCTCCTCGCGTGCGGCTTTTTCTTGTGCCAGTCTAAAGGCTTGCTGATGAGCCGCTTCCGCTTTGCTCAATTGTTCCGTTTGCTGGGCGGTACGTTGTGCCAACCCCTGTCTAATCTGCTCACGGCGTACCAAGTATTGCGTGCGTTGCCGCGTGTTGGTGGCGTGATCGGCAGCTTGGGTCAGCCAGTACGCAGCACTCTCGCTATATTGTGTTACGCCCAGTCCCGCTTCATAACACTCTGCGATGCGCGCTGCAGCCTCACTGTTTCCTTGCGCTGCGGCCTGACGATACCAAGTCATGGCGAGTTGATAATCTTGTGTCACGCCTAAACCATTGGCGTACAGCTCACCGATATGGAGTTGTGCTTCGGCATCGTTTTGTTGCGCAGCACGGCTTAGCCAATGCATGGCTTTTTTGAAATTTTGCTCGGTGCCATTGCCTGTGGCATATAACTTCCCCAGCTTGCTTTGCGCTGCGATATGGCCTTGTTCAGCCGCTGCCAAATACCAGCGCAGGGCTTCATGGGCATCGCGCTGAATGAC
>JAVHPV010000007.1:0-1101 GCA_036170775.1 Gallionella sp.
GTGCGTCACTATTTTGAATAGCGGTACTGCGCATAACACCCCAATCCCTGCGAAAAACATGATGTTGCGTTCCAAGACGCTATTGATTGAAGAGCCCGCAGTGTCATCGATTTTGTGTGGTGGCGTAACCAGCTTACCGCGATTGATATAACTCACCACCACGAGCGGCACGACGAGGTTAACTAGGGATGCCAAGAACACCCCTTGCATGATTCCCAGCGCGCTAATTTGTCCGCCTATCCACAACATGGTGGTGGTTACGTCGCCTATCGGTGACCAGGCTCCCCCCGCGTTGGCGGCGATGATGATGATGCCAGCGAAGTACAAACGATCTTCGCGTTGCGCCAATAACTTTCTTGTCACCGAGATCATCACGATGGTAGTGGTGAGGTTATCGAGTACCGCACTCAAAAAGAAGGTCACCAACCCAATCAGCCACAACAAGGCGGTGACTTTGGTGGTCTTGATCTTGTCGGTAATCACGTTAAAGCCATCATGTGCATCAATCACTTCAACGATGGTCATTGCACCCATCAAAAAGAACACAATCTGTGCTGTGCTAGCGAGTGTCTCATTCAGTTGATCACCAACATCCCCGACATACATCGCGTAAATCGTCCACAGCGTGCCCGCTCCGATGAGGGCAGGTACGCTCTTATTCACCTTCAAGGGATGTTCAAACGCGATCGCCGCATAAGCGACGACAAAGACAGCCACCAATATCGCTTCCATCATTTGATCCTTTTCAATACGTCTTGGAGAATGGTTAATCAAAAATATCGGCGCGATTCTCGCATGAATCTTGAATCCGACGTTACTTGGCAATGACGATTTTGTCCCCAGCGGCATCCAAGTCTGCGGCTATACTTCGTCCATGAAAGATTCGTTCTCCTGTGTACTCAATGCTTGGCGCGCAAACGAAAATGAGTTGCGTGGCTACCTCACCCATCGCCTTGGCGACAGCCATCTAGCAGAAGATTTGTTGCAAGAAACCTTCGTCAAAGCCATGCACCAAGGCAAAGACTTTTGCCGTCTGGATAATGCCCGTGCCTGGCTGTTTCAAGTGGTTCGCAATGCGCTAGTGGATCATCACCGCCTGCA
>JAVHPV010000008.1:0-1098 GCA_036170775.1 Gallionella sp.
CCCAACGAGGCATTTTTCTCGGACGCTTTCACCTTCGTGCCGAAAAGCTAGCAGCAAAAAAGGCGGTCTCCACCCAGCATCACTACTTGCAATAAGTGATGCGTGCGTTATTGCTTAAATCCAGGTGAGCTATTTTGATTCCAACTGAGAGGCTTTTTGCAGGTACACCAGACTTTCCTCGGGCTTGTTAATGCACTCAGCCAGTCTCCCCAGTGCGGTATAGGCAGGCGCACTAGGGGAAACACTGAGACTGGCATCCAAGTAATTTTGCGCTTTACCCCAAAGTTTTTGATGTAAGCATAGCTTGCCAAGGGCTAACAACAACCCCGCATCTTGCTGATGTTGCTTGAGCCATTTTTCCGCCTGCTCAATTTGCTCAATCACCTCGCCCGATTGGCAATCTCCATATAACGCAACTAACTCGCTGTCCCATTGCGCATTCAAACTGTCTGCGAGCAAGTGTTGTGCAGAGTCACAACCGCCATATTTAATTAACGCTTGCGCAGCCACCGCCACAATTTTGGTGCGTCGCTTGAAATCAGTGGGTATTTTCGCCAAGCATTGTGTCAACCCCTGCAATGATTCTTGTTGGCGGATTTTTTCCAGCCAAGCTTGCTGACGTAACTGTGCCGCCATCGTGACATCAATCGCGGCGCGCTTTTCCAACTGCGCAAGCACGTTCAGCACCTCATCCCAATTCCCTGCTTGCTGCTGGGCTTTAAGCTCTAGGGAGAGCACACCAATATGCCCCCGCACCCCCGTACTGCGTAACTGTTGCAAGGCATCGAGTGCGGCACGTGGGTCGTGTTGATCCAGCATGAATTTGCTGGCGGCCATCAGCCGCATTGTGGAATCGCCCACGGATTTGGGTTCGCTGGCGGATAGATAGACATCGCGTTTCTCGTACTCATGCAATTCATGTGCCGCACGTGCAGCAATGATGGGATGCAGGGCAGAGTTATCTCCCAACTCCATCGCACGCGCGGAAGCGCGTTCAGCGGCGGCATAACGCCCCTCAAAGAACGCACTCATCGCCTCTTCTAACAATTCGCGGCCTTTGACTTGCGCCTTTTCTAGGCGGAACTGGCGCACATACTC
>JAVHPV010000009.1:0-1081 GCA_036170775.1 Gallionella sp.
GGGCAACTCAACGCCACCCACAGTTTTTGATCCAAATCTTTCAGTGCCAACAAATCTGCACCACTATCTAATTGCACCTGATCAAAACCACCTGCGCGGAAAAAATTCCATATATGTGATGTAGCCATATAAACCTCTCAAAGTTATCTTCCAAAAATGCGGAACGCTTATACAAATACGCTTGGGGTTAGTTCCCTTGCGACTGCTCCAAGGTATAAGTTGCATCGGCATCTTGGCGTAAATGCTGTAGTAGATACGGCATCACTTGTTGCAGTGTGGCAAACAAAGTCCACGGGGGATTTAACACGAACATGCCGCTGCCATACATACCAAAACCATCGGCACTCTTGCCTTGCACACTCAGCGCAACATGCAGCCAACTTTTTACGGGTAATTGCTTGAGTTGTTCGGGCAACTGCTGTGCCTCACTGCGCTGCAACTGCGGATACCACAGCGCGTAAGTCCCATTGGCAAAGCGTTTCAAGCCTTCGCGCAAACCCGTCACCACGCGCTGGTAATCTTGTTTATCCTCATAAGGAGGATCTATCAGCACCAACGCACGACGCGGTGGGGGCGGCAACAAGGCTTTCAAGGCATTAAAGCCATCTGCCATTTGTATCAGCACGTGCCCGCCCTGTAGCGCAAAATTTTCCTGCAAAATTTCGTGGTCAGTCGGGTGTAGTTCAAATAAACGCAGCCTATCGTGTTCGCGTAACAAGTTTGCCGCCAACCAAGGTGAGCCTGGATACAGTTTTAACGCGCCATCTGGGTTCAAAATTTTCACCAGTGACACATACTCCGCCAGCGAGGGGGGCAAATCGTCACGTTGCCACAAGCGCGCAATGCCGCTTGCATATTCAGCATTTTGCGTGGCATAGCCGCTCTCTAGGGAATAACACCCTGCCCCCGCATGCGTGTCGATATACCAAAATGGCTTATCTTTTTGCGCCAAATAATGGAGCAATTGAACTTCAAGGTAATGCTTCAAAACATCGGCATGATTGCCGGCATGAAAAGCGTGGCGATAACTCAGCATGGCATTGAATCAAAAATAAGCAGGTGCGCATTGTGCCACGCGCCC
>JAVHPV010000010.1:0-4690 GCA_036170775.1 Gallionella sp.
CGGCGTTGCGACAATTTGAGATTGTATTTTTCTGCACCGATGCGGTCGGTATGCCCCGCCAATTCGAGTCTCAGCCAAGGATAGGCGCGCAACGTGTCGGATAGATCATGCAACACTTTGTCGGTAGCCGGGCTGATGTCAGATTTATCAAATGCGAAATGTACCGACTCTGGCAAACGCGCCACAGCCAAATTGGTAGCAGCCTCATTCAGTTTGGCGGCCGCCGCAGTCGCCGCCGCCAATTGCGCACTTTGTTCTTGTGGACAGTCTTGAGCCAAGGTCTCTGCATCTTTAAGCAATTGGGCGGCTTCGTCGATATAGCGACGTGCGTGCCGCCAACCTAATTCTGGGAGTTCGTGTCCACCCCATATCAATTGCACTTCGGCACGACCGAGATAAGGTGCTGCACAAGGAAAGCCTTGCGAATTCTGTTGCGCAGTGTGTAGCTCAGCCCATAAATCTTCCCGCACGCGCTCCACACCACGAATCTCTTTAGGCTCGGCAATACCTTCGCTTTGTTTATTTTCCAACCAACCGACCAGTTGTTTAGCGCGTTGCAAAGCATCTTCACTCAAACCTGTGTTATCACGTTCGATATATTCTTCAAAGGCAAAATCTAGCCATGCTTGGGCTTTGGCGGACATGTACAGCGTCGTAGCTTTTTCCAGATCAACGGCCTGTAAAGCGCGCTGGCGCAAATCACCAATTTGTCCTGCCACGTCGCTAGGGGTGGTTTCAGCCGCTTGGCTTGGCGATATGCCAAACAACATCGCGCATAGGGCAACCACGACCAGCTTTGCGGGCGTTAGCGCGGCACAACTCACGGCAAGTTTTTTCACAACTCCCAGTAGGGTTTGAAACTTGAAGGGAGGACGGAGGTTCATGGTTTGGCCTTCTCTTCTACTTTTTGGTCAAATTTTTGTAAAATTCCCGTGAACATATCCTCATCAAATTTGAAGCGGATACGTGCAAACAAGCCTCTATCGGTGACATCTTGTCCAATCAAGTCAGGGTCTTTGAAGCCAAAGAAATTGTAGCCTGCTGACAGCCACAGGTTTTCTTGAAGCAAATAACCTACTTCGCCCCCCAAGCCGTAGCGCACCGAACGGAAGCCGCGATCACCCATTGCTGAGGCAATTACGCCCACATCCCAACGCTCAGTCACATCCCACATCACGCGTCCTGAGACCAAGTGAGAATTGCTGTGGCTTTGCAAGCCTAGGCTTTGATCCGTCACCCACTTCGCTGCGTAATGGGCACTGGCTTGCCAGTCCGACGCAGGTTGATAATTGGCGTGTACTGAGAATATATCAACCAAGCGTTTGATGCTTGCTCCTGCGGTGGTATCACTCTCACGACGATGCTCAAATTTACTTAACGCATTCCAATCGTGTTCTTCCAAATCGCGCCAAGCCAACCCCGCTTGCAAACGTTGCTGGATGCGTGAACCTGGAGTTAAGCCTTTGGTGGTGTTTTCTGAGAACACGTGTTTCCCGATGATGGTCCAGCTATCAGTAAGTTTGCTAGCGGCATCAATACTATTTAACCAACCGCTGGCAGTATCGGCGTTGCGATACTCCAAACGAGTCGAGCCTTTCCAGAACGGATTGGCAGTGTATTCAATCGCGCCCGTGTAAGCCTGCGCGGCGCGCCCCGTGCCGCCCGCCATGTTAATGATGCGCTCTACGCTGGTATTCAGCCGCAGGCCTTCATCTATCTGATATTTGTTGCGCAAACCCACGGCGGCTTCGGCCTGACGACCATCCAGCACACCACGCGCACGATATTCGCTAAACAAATGCGTATCTGGGGTGTAATCGGTGTCCATGCCAATCACGGTGGTGTTGCTGCGTTGGGTGGAATTCAAGGCAAATGCGCTGGTCAGCGACGACATAAATTCGTGGCGTGCATATAGTCTGCCACGATTTTCCATCTGATACTCAGCCCCGATTGCGGCTACTTTTTTGGCACTATCGCGGATATCTTGCTCGTATTCGCCATTCACCGACAAGCCTTTAATACTGGCAATCTGTGCCGTGGCCTTGAGTCGTGCCGAAGTCACGTGTGTGGCGGCGGTGCCGGGAGTCAAAGCGGTTTCACGGGTATCGCGCACCCCACCCTCGACACGCCAGGTATCACTCAAGGTTTTTTCGGCTTTGAGCAACACCCCATTGCGGTTACTACCCGTAACCACATCGCCACTCGCAATCATCTCGCCACTCAACAAGGTCGTACTATCCAGTTTGTAGCTTGCCTTTGCACCTGACTCACGACGACCATTGTTCAGAATAGAGGCCGCATTATCAAAAGTCGCAGTAGAACGCCCCGTATAAATACGCCCTTGGAAGGCTCCCTCATCGTGGCGCAACTCTAGGCGTTCGGCATTCCCCGTGCCTTTTACTGTATCGGTATGCGCCATCTCGCCCACAACCACGGTCTTTTCAGCCAATTTAAAACTCGCATTTACGCCTGTCAGCGTACTCGCTTGTTGCGGGTTGCTATCCCGCGCCACCACACCACCGATTTCCAGCTTGTCGGTGAGCTTCATTTGCCCATCAATCCCCGTGACCCAGAAAGCCTTACCGCCTTGATCCAGTTCGTAAGAAATACGAATCGACTTGGGGTTGAGATTGGCATCGAGGCTAGCCACAGGGCCCTTAAACAACAATCGCCCCGTATATTGCTCAATCTCATAATCGGCAAAACGTGTTTGTGGCTCGGTGCGCAAAATCAGGGCAGGCTGGGCGCGATCACGCGTCAAAATTTCCACCTTCTCGCTATTGATAAGCGCGCCATTGTTGGCTAGTTGGAATGGCCCCGATGTACCGTTAGCAGGAATTTCTTCGACAACTTGGCGATTGGTGTCTTGGCTGGCAAACGCATTCACCATCACTTTATCGTTCTCGTAGTGTTCTTTAACGCCCGTCAACGAGCGGTTGTACTGCGACAAAGACCGGGCGGGAACTAAGCTTTGCGTGGTGTAGTCGCCATACAGCAAAAACGACTGCCCCTTATCTACACGCACATACAAGCGACTGGTGGATTGCGCATCAAAGCCTTTAGTCGAGGAATCACCATACACGGGGTAAAACTCATCAGGCTGAATGTCACGGAACAACCGCTCTTTGGCGAGCTTGTCCGAGTCATAAGCCAAGGTAAGCAAGTATTCACCTTTGACTTTGCCTTTAAGGAACAGCGCGGTGCGTGCCGCAGCATTATTCTTCCCATTGCCTCCTGAAATGCGTTGTATCTGTTGCTCGAAGCTATCATTACTGGAGGTCGGCAACAGGGATGAAGCGTTCAAGCTGCGCAGATTCAAATTGCCTTCAATAACCCCCGCCGCAATTAAAGGACGCAACTCAGGCAGATAAGCGATGTGATGTTCGCCCTTGAGTATCCCACTCAAAATACGCAAATCCTCTTGTGCGGGTTGTGCTGGCGGTAGTAGTGTGAATTCCGCCTTACCACCTTCCATAAAGACCTGAACACCTGGCTCTTTGGGATTCAAATCTTTCGTCTGCCAGCGTCCATACTGAGTTTCCAAAGTTAAATAAGTACGCGTAGTCACCAATACGCCGTTCTCATCTACTAATTTAATCGCCACTGTGAATGGGGTACGCCCATTGGCCTCTACGGTTTTGGGCGCGTCGATGATGATGGAAGCTAGTCGATCTGGCGCAATGACATGAATAGTACGTTCACCGCGCACGTTACCAAACGGATCAATCTGATTGATGGTTAAGGTGTTGTCACCTGGCTTGAGGGTAATGCCGATATATTCCCAAGCTTCAAGTTGTTTATCCGCAAGCACGCTCTTTTTACCCACGCGCTCAGCAGCCACTTCTTGTCCGTTCACCGCAAGACGGAAGGTTGTACCTTGAGGGCCTTTGATGCGCACTGAGGTCTGCGCCATCGGCAACACATCTTGATCTTTCAAGTCGACAAAATCGAACTCGTTGTTCAATTTTTCCAGCAGCTTATCCAGCTCAACCGTTACTACGGGTGCAACTGGCAAAGTTGGCAGGTTGGAGTTTTCATCTGTCAGCCCAGTGTCTTTTAACAAAGGCTGAAAGCTCTCAGCGGAACTCGCCGCTGTGGGCGCGCTAGCGTTACCCAGTTCACCACTGGCAGGTAAGGCTCGGCTATCCACCGTAGGTAAAATGCTCGCTTGCGGATTGAGTTTGTAATTCAGCGCACGCTCGGTTTCAGTGATTTGATTTTTGCCGTGTCTAATTTTCACATCGTGCAAGACATCTTCACTACACGTATCACTGGCAAAGTCAGCACGATGTAATTCCCCATTCTTTAGATCGACAAAACGACTGCCCGCCACCCCTGCATTGCGGTTTGCCAAAGTTTCTAACACTGCACCGATCGGCAACGTGGTGTCATCTAACTTCAACACATGGGTGCGCGCTACGATGCCATATAAAGAGTACTTGCCATCGCTGTCAGTCACCACATTCGTGCCGTCTTCAAGGAACAGTCTCACCCCTGGAATACCAGGCTCATCCACCTCTTGCACATGGTTCTTGTTGCAATCCAGATACACCGTGCCCAACACGTAGCCCTTGTCGGTGAAAACGCCTTGGATAATTTGCACCGCAGCTGTCGCCACATTAGAACCTGCCACACCGCTACTTGCCTGCGCGCGGTTAATCCCTGTACCTAATGGTGCAGCCATGCCGAT
>JAVHPV010000011.1:0-1079 GCA_036170775.1 Gallionella sp.
GAACGATAAGTCTTTGAAGTTTGTAGGAGCGCAATTCATTGCGCGATAAGGCTGCAACCACCTGCTGTAGGAATGAAATTTACCTCGAAGGGGTTCTTGTGCCCTTTGGGTGTCGAGCGACCTGTGGGAACTCGATTCATCGAACGATAAGTCTTTGAAGTTTGTAGGAGCGCAATTCATTGCGCGATTTTTAACGGCAATCGCTCGATAAATCGAGCTCCTACAAAGCATCACGAGAAATGATTTGGGTTAAATCAGTGTCTCCTTAACCCAACCTACCCGCCCAGATTTAACGTAGGAGCGCAATTCATTGCGCGATAAGGCTGCAACCACCTGCTGTAGGAATGAAATTTACCTCGAAGGGGTTCTTGCGCCCTTTGGGTGTCGAGCGACCTGTGGGAACTCGATTCATTGAACGATAAGTCTTTGAAGTTTGTAGGAGCGCAATTCATTGCGCGATTTTTAACGGCAATCGCTCGATAAATCGAGCTCCTACAAAATATCACGAGAAATGATTTGGGTTAAATCAGTGTTTCCTTAAGAATCGCGCTTACCCCGCGCACCTTTGTCAGGGGATGAGATAAACGTCAGGGCGTGCTGTGGGTAAATTGGCGGGCTATCCCAAGCAGCGTGCTTGCACGCGTTGCGCCATTTGTGCGAGCGGCACAATCTCATCCACCGCGCCCAATTCAATCGCGGCGCGCGGCATGCCAAATACCACGCAGCTCGCTTCATCTTGCGCCAAGTTGTACGCCCCTGCGCGCTTCATCGCCAACATCGCCGTTGCGCCATCTTTGCCCATGCCGGTGAGCATCACCCCGATGGCTCTTGCCCCTAACACTTGCGCTGCGGAAAGAAACAAAACCTCGACCGACGGACGATGGCGATTGACGGGGGCGGTTTGGCTCAACACGGTGTGATAGCCCGTGCCGCTGCGTTCTAAGGCAAGGTGTGAATGCCCTGGGGCAAGGTATACATGTCCAGGCAAAACAATTTGGTGGTGCTCGGCTTGCATGACGTGCAATGCCGATAAGCTGTCTAAGCGCGCGGCAAATGATTGCGTAAAATTTTCGGGCATG
>JAVHPV010000012.1:0-4685 GCA_036170775.1 Gallionella sp.
TGTGACTAAACCGAGTGAATTTGTAAAGAATTGTGCGGGATGCGTGCAGGCAAAATGCTGGGCTGTTGAGGGCTGCGATTAAACCTAAAAACCGCACTTGAACAATACAAATCCTTCGATACGCCCGCTGCGCGGGCTACTCAGGGCGAACGGACTCTCACCCATACGGTGACCGCTCCGTTCGTGCTGAGTAGCGCGGTTTCATGCGCGTATCGAAGCATGAATAGCGTGGCAACTGCGTTTTCTAGGTTAAAGGATGGGCTGTTGAGGTAAATTAAGCTGGAGTTGGGGCGACGTTTGAGCTGGGGTTCGTGCCTCACCACCAGCCGACTTCGCGCTCACTAATCCGTCTTGCGACGGAATCCATTTCGAGTTCGTGTTCCATCCCCAACCCACTTCGTGCAACAGACAAGTTGCATAGAAGCCGTGCGGTGAGGCTTGTGTTAGGCGAGTAAAGCCTCAAAATCTTTGGCGGGAATCGGCCTTGAATATAGATAGCCTTGCGCATAATCACAGCCGATTTGACGGAGTAGATCGCGTTGCGCCACCGTTTCAACCCCTTCGGCGATAACCTTCAAACCCAGCTTATGCGCCATCACCACGATGGCTTCAGTCAGTGCACGATCACTGGCATCCGTCACCAAATTGCGGATGAACGATTGGTCGATTTTTACATAATCAATGTCCAACTTTTTCAGGTAAGAGAGTGCGGAATAGCCCGTGCCAAAATCATCAATGGAAACCTGTATGCCTGCATCACGGAACGCCAGCAATTGTGCGGCAACCTCAGGGGAATTTTTGAGCAACAAACCCTCGGTGATTTCAATCACGATATGCTCGCCCGACAAACCGATAGCCTGTAAATGTTCGTGCCAATGGCAGTGGTTAGGGTTGTCTTGAAATTGCACGGGAGATTTGTTGATGCTGATTTGAATGGGCGTAGGGTAGCGATTCTGCCATTGCAAGGCTTGCTGCGCGGCCTGCTTAAAAACCCAATCCCCGATTTCATGGATGAGTCCTGAGTCTTCCGCCAACGGAATAAATTCTGCGGGGTTAATCAAGCCACGTTGAGGATGGAACCAACGGATCAAGGCTTCGGCTTTGTGGATGTCGCCAGTGGCTAAGGTCACGATGGGCTGATAGTAAAGTTGCAACTGCTCGCCTGCCACCGCACCACGTAAATCGTTTAGCAAATGTAGTCGATGTTGCGAGGCTTGCTGCATCGCGTTGGTGAAATAACTGAAGCGATTGCGCCCTGAATTTTTGGCGA
Organism: Gallionella sp.; assembly: GCA_036170775.1. GTDB lineage: Bacteria > Pseudomonadota > Gammaproteobacteria > Burkholderiales > Gallionellaceae > Gallionella. The sequence goes on from JAVHPV010000012.1 coordinate 1,271, forward strand.
CATACATGGCCTGGTCAGCGTTGGTGAGCATCGTCTCCAGCGTGGTTGCATCGTCTGGATATAGCGTGATGCCTATACTGGCAGACACATAAGCCAGGTCGTTGCCCAATTCAAAGGGTTGATTCAGGGTATGCAAAATACACTCGGCGATGCGCTCAACACAGCTCAGCTCATCCAAGTCGGCGAGAATAATGGTGAACTCATCCCCGCCGAGGCGCGCCACCGTATCCGATTCCCGTACACAGGCGGCAATGCGTTGCGCCGCTTGCACCAACAAGCTGTCACCCACCTCATGCCCCAAAGTGTCGTTCACCTCTTTGAACCTGTCCAAATCAAGGAACAGCAAGGCGAGTTTGAGTCCCGCGCGATGCGCTTTCTTCATGTCCTGCGCGAGACGATCATAGAACATGCGGCGATTCGGCAACTGGGTCAGTGGGTCAAAATTGGCGTGCGTCCAAATAATCTCTTCGTTTTTCTTTTTCTCGGTGATGTCCGAGAACATCGCAACCCGCCTATGCACTGTGCCGTCTTCGTTATAGATGGTGTTGATGGTGAGCCACTCGGCGTAAATTTCGCCATTTTTGCGCCGATTCCACATCTCCCCTTGCCAGCGGCCAGTGGTGTTGATGTCTGCCCACATGTTGCGATAAAAAGCTTCGTCGTGTCGGTCTGAATGTAGCAGTGCGGGGTCTTGCCCCACCACCTCATCCAGCGAGTAACCCGTCAGTTGGGTGAAGGCTGGATTAACCCCCACGATATGATTTTTCTCATCCGTCACAATCAAGGCTTCACTGCTGTTTTGCAGCACCAGCGCAGCGAGGCGCAGCTTCTCCTCATCGGCTTTCTGTTCCGTAACATCGCGCGCCGCCCCCACCACCCCGATCACTTCGCCCGCGTGGTTCAGCAGCGGGGCTTTGCGTACGTCGAGGAACAGGAACTTGCCTTGCACATTGCCATATTCATCGAACTGGCTGGGCTTGCCATTTTGTAAAGTAATGGTGTCGCTGTCTTGGCAAAGTTCACCAAAATTATGCCAATGGGGATCGTCAGGGTGCGCGTTGCGTTCGCGTAGGGCGAAGAACATATCATCTTTGCCGACAGGTTCGTCCGTGTCGCGCGCATTCAGTAATTGTCGACAGATAGCTTGATTAGCGAAGATGAAGCGTTTCTGTAAATCTTTCGCCCAGATCATGTCGGGCACGTTATCGGTGATTAAACGCAGCAAAGTGTAGAGGCTTTGCGCACGCGCCTCACTGGCTTGCAAAGCCTGCTCCGCTTGCTTTTCAACAGTAATGTCTTCGTAGATGCCCAATATGCCTATGGTATTGCCCAGCGTATCGTGTAACGGTGTTTTAGATGTACGCAGCCAAATCGTGTCGCCTTGCGGGGTGCTCTGCGGTTCATCGTAGGACAATTTAGCAATGCCAGAATCCATCACTTGTTTATCATCCGCACGATATAACTCGGCCTGTGTACGCCAAGTCATGTCGAAGTCCGTTTTACCAATAATTTCTTGCGGATTGGCTTGCCCCGCATCGTTCGCAAATACTGGGTTGCAGCCCAAATAACGCGAATCACGATCTTTCCAAAACACGCGCATGGGCGAGGTGTCAATGATGGTCTTAAGTAGGTTGCGTGACTCGATGAGTGCGGTTTCCATCTGTTTGCGCACACTGATGTCTTGAATTGTGCCGAGCATACGGGTGGGTTGATCGTTTGCATCAAACTCAACTTTCCCCGTGACATGGCAAGCGATTTCGTGTGCATCGCCCAGCACGATGCGGCAATCCAGCGCGTAAGGTTTGTGCTGGTGCAAAGCCGCTTGCACCGCCTGATTCAGCATTTCTCGGTCATCAGGATGCAATAACCCCAAATACAACGCATAGGTGGGAATGACTTGCCCCGGGGTATAGCCCATCAAGCGATAAGTTTCATCGCTCCAAAACAACACGTCTGTCAGCGGATTCCAATCCCATGTGCCAACATGCCCCACTTGGGTGGCGAAGTCGTAACGTTCCTTGGTGCGTCTAAGCCCCTCTTCCAGTTGTTTTGCGGCTGAAATATCGCGCACCGTGCTGAGAATATGCGGAATACCGTCTAACACGGTAATCACGGCCACTAACGCCCCCATGATAGGCGGCTGTCCTCTGCCCTGAAAAATAGCTTCCAGATGTTGGCAATAACCCTGTTCCTTCAGTTCGCGGATCATGCGTTCACGATCAAACCCCTCTGCCCACAGCTTGAGCGACAAGGTGGTTTGTCCAATGGCTTCGGTCTTGCTGTAGCCGGAGGCGCGTACGAAAGCATCATTGACATCGGTGATGTAGCCATCGGACAGGCGACTAATCAGCATGATGTCGGGGTTATCGTTGAAGATGATTTGCAAACGCTCTTTGGTTTCTCGCAGCGCGAGTTCGGCATTTTTACGCGCCTGGATATTGAGACTGCCCCCCGCCGCCAGTAACGCTTTACCGTCGGCATTGCGTTGCACCACGCGCCCACGCGTCTGTATCCACACCCAATTCAAATCGCTGCCCATCATGCGATATTCAAAATCAAACTCGCTGTCTTCGGCGAGGACGCGCTGAAACATTGCCATGAAAGGGGCTTGGTCGTCGGGGTGAATGCGCGCCAGCCAGGTGGGAATAGTATGTGCCGCTTGCTCGATGTTGATGTGTAGCCAATTTTGCAGGGTGTCGTCGTAGCGCAGCTTGCCCGTCACCAAATCCAGCTCCCAAAAAATCATTCGCGCCGATTCGATGGCGAGATTTAGATTGTGTTTGGCGTGCGACATTCCTTCTTGCAAAATGGACGCTTGGGTTTCCGCCAGCTCGTTTAATAGATAAGTGACCAGCGTTGTTACCACCGAGGCAACGATCAAACCTGTAATTAAACCCACCCAAAGCGACATAGTGGGCACGAATCCTTCAAGCCACCAATGCAGTAAGGCCACCAGCATTTCCGCCATCGCCACTGATGCCAAAATGATAATGAGTATCAGCCTCCAGTCATTGAATCGTTGCGTCAATTGAATCAATTTGGGGCGCATGATGTTTTCCTCAAATGCCGAGTACTCGCCACGCTATTAGGCGAGTGCGCTGGGGCTTGTTCTGGAATGGGGTTTCGTGTGCATTCAACCCTAATAATCCGTTAGAACCACGCTCTCTCGTAGGAGCGCGATTCATCGCGCGATGAATCGCGCTCCTACGACCGAATGAGCAATCTAGGTTGAATGCAGCAAAGCTGCGGGGGATATAGCGCGAGGGGCTCAGCAAAGCGTGTTGCCTTTCTTGTTCATGTTCTCGGCAAAATTGCGGTGCGATTTATGGGAAGGATTTTGCACGCTATTTTCGGAAAGTTCTAGTAGGCAACGTTATAGAGTCGGCCATTTAACAGTTTCCCATTCGTGGTGAGC
>JAVHPV010000013.1:0-1077 GCA_036170775.1 Gallionella sp.
AGCTCATGCTTGCAGGCATTTTTCATTGGGGGCATCTCGGCACACTGCTTGCCTCTGCTATCATCGCGTCCATGCTCAACATCCAGAATCTGACCTACCTACAAGGCGGCACGCCGCTCCTCCAAAACGTGAATCTGCAAGCTTTCGCCGACCAACGCATCGGTCTCGTGGGCAAGAATGGCTGCGGTAAATCCACTCTGTTCCGCCTGATACGCGGCGAGCTCAAACCTGACGGCGGCGAGGTGTCGCTGCAAGCGGGCAAGACCCTCGCCTTCGTCGAACAGGAAATCGCCAGCTCGGAATGCGCCGCTTTGGAATTCGTACTCGATGGCGATACCGAGTTGCGCGTATTGGAAAAAACCCTCGCAAAAGAGAGCCACGATGCTGCATGGTTCGATGCGCAACATCGCTACGAAGCGATTGACGGCTATGGCGCACCCGCCCGTGCTGCGCAGTTGCTAAATGGCTTGGGTTTTGCCAACGACAGCTTGCAGCGTAGCGTCGCCAGCTTCTCGGGCGGCTGGCGTATGCGGCTGAATCTGGCGCGCGCGCTGATGCACCGCGCCGACCTGTTGCTGCTCGACGAACCCACCAACCACCTCGACCTCGAAGCTATCCTGTGGTTGGAAAACTATCTGGCGCGTTACCCCGGCAGCATCTTGCTGGTATCGCACGACCGCGAATTCCTCAACGCTTGCGTCAACCGCATTGCCCACGTGCACGATTGCACCCTCGACCTCTACACGGGCGACTACGACGACTTCGAGCGCGCCCGCGCCGAACGTCTCGCGCAACACGCTCAAGCCTTCGAGCGTCAACAGGAAAAGATCGCGCACATGGAAGACTTCGTGCGCCGCTTCCGCGCCCAAGCCACCAAAGCGAAACAAGCGCAGAGCCGCATCAAAGCATTGGAACGCATCACCCGCATCGCACCCGTACATGTCACCGATGGGCATTTCGAGTTGGAAATCGAAGCCCCCGAACGCAGCCCCGACTTGTTGCTGCGCGCGGAAAAAATGGGCTTCGCTTACGGTGGCGGAATCTCTCACCCCAACCCTCTCCCGCAAGCGGGCGAGG
>JAVHPV010000014.1:0-4668 GCA_036170775.1 Gallionella sp.
TTGAGTGGCATAGGGCTAGTGTAGCCGTTGACAATTCTTTTCAGCAACAAAATATTGCGGATTGTTGAGAGCCAAGTGAAGAAGCAAAAATTGCACAACTTACCGTGTAAGTAAAATACAGTGCTACGCCAGATACTAAGAAAGGGCAGTGCTACGCTTGAGATATTTTTGCTGTACGTAATTATCTACGATTTGCGTAAATTCCACGGCGATGTTGTCACCGCGTAACGTCATCGCTTTTTCACCATCAATATAAATCGGAGCGGCGGGACTCTCGCCTGTTCCAGGTAGGCTAATACCAATGTTGGCCAGCTTACTTTCACCGGGTCCATTGACCACACAGCCCATGACTGCCACGGTCATATTTTCCACCCCGTCATACTGCTCACGCCAGATCGGCATTTGCGTACGGAGATGTAGCTGTATGCTTTGCGCCAACTCTTGGAAGAAACTGCTCGTGGTGCGCCCGCAGCCAGGACAGGCAGTCACCATTGGGGCAAAAGCGCGTAGTCCCATGGTTTGCAATATCTCTTGTCCGACTAATACCTCTTGGGTGCGATCTCCACCGGGTTCGGGCGTTAACGAAATACGAATGGTGTCGCCGATGCCTTCTTGCAACAACACTGCCAGTGCGGCAGTGGATGCCACAATGCCTTTTGAGCCCATACCTGCCTCAGTCAAACCCAGATGCAGTGCATAGTCGCATTGCTGAGTGAGCGAACGATACACCGCGATCAGGTCTTGCACCTCGCTGACTTTGCAGGACAGCACGATACGATTGTGTGCCATGCCTAATTTTTCGGCGCGTTGTGCACTCTCAATTGCTGACGCAATCAATGCGGCACGCGTGACTTCTTGAACATCTTTAGGCTCTGGCAAACGTGCGTTTTCATCCATCATGCGCACCACGAGGTTTTGATCGAGGCTGCCCCAGTTCACGCCAATACGCACGGGTTTGTCGTAACGCATCGCGGTTTCTATCATCATCGTAAACGGGTCTTCTGCGCTGCGACTACGCCCAACATTGCCAGGGTTAATGCGATATTTTGCTAGTGCTTGCGCACAATCTGGGTAATCACGTAACAGACGATGCCCGTTGTAATGAAAGTCACCCACGAGTGGCACATAACAACCCAGTGCATCCAAGCGACGACGAATATGCGCCACTTGCGCGGCGGCTTCGGGCGTATTAACGGTAATGCGTACCAACTCCGAGCCCGCTTGCGCCAGATCATGCACCTGTTGGGTGGTGGCATTAACATCAGCCGTATCGGTATTGGTCATGGATTGCACCACAACAGGCGCACCACCCCCTAACAAAACTTTGCCGATGATGACCCGTTGTGACGGGCGACGCGTAATCATTGCACTCATGGTCTACTCCATCGTCAAACGTGCTACATCGCTATTGGTATTGATGTACGGGGCAATATTAAGTAATTTTCCACCGCGATAGAGATGAGCTTTGGAAGCATGTCCTATCACTATAGCGAACGGCGATACGCCATCTATCTGCAACTCACTGCCACCTGCATTCACTTGTGAAGATAAAAGTTTACCTTCTCGATCACGAATTTCTGTCCAAGATTCTTCATCAAAAACCAAGCGCAAGCTCCCCGCTGTTCCTGTCAACTGACTGGTTGCAGGCATTACCGCTGACGCAGCCAGTTGCGTGGCTAGTTTCATCGTATCGCTACTCGAATCGACGACTGTCGAGGCTGAGGCAACACCACTTGCATCAATTGCCGAGGTGGACATCACTTCAATCTGCGCAGGTAAATTGAGGGTGGATTCTACTGCCGAGCCACTGGTCTCAGCGGCTAAGGGTAAGGTCTCCGCCACTGGTGCATCAGGGGCTGCGGATTGCCAAAGCGCAAACCCTGTTGTGACTAATGCTACCAATAAAGCCGCGCCCAGCCAGAGCATATTGTGTTGGCGCAGCGTCATTGCTTCGGAAAACGGAGCTTCTACCGAGGCTGGCTCAATTTTTTCAGCAACACTTTTGTGTTCAGGTAATAAGGTGAGTAGCTGTTGGGCATCAAGATGCAACACTTTTGCGTAACTGCGCACAAAGCCGCGTACGAATGCGATTTCAGGAAGGTGAGTAAAGTCATCCGCCTCTAAGGACAGCACTTGACGCGGTGCAAATTTCACCTGATTGGCAACCTCTTCGACACTCATTCCCAAACGTTCACGCGCCTCACGTAGGATACGCCCGATACTCGTCTGCGACAGCTCTTCAACGATGAGATTAGAGGTGGTTTGATTTGAATCCGTTGGTTCCATTTATGTCTGTTTCCATGGGTTAGTTGTCGTTCAGTGCGCGTGTCTCGACAGCATCAGGGAAGCGTTTGCGCAATTGCATCATGTAACTTTGCTCTGAATTATGGTCGCCCACCTTGCGTTCAATACGTATCGCCAACCACAGTTGATCTGCCGTGAAGTTATCGGTTTTTTCTGAATAGGCAGTGAAATATTTTTTTGCGATGACGTAGTCGCCCTTGGCAAAATTCACCTCAGACAAAGTCAACAATGCTTGGGGTAAGCCAGGTTGAATGAGCAAAGCACGCTGCAAAAACTCTTCTGCATCGGCTAGGTTAGTGGCCTTCTTTGCGCACAAACCCGCATTCAAATAGGCGCGTTCGGGGGTGGTATAGAGGGGATTCTTCAAAGCTGTCATAAAGTGGGGAATAGACTCTTTTTCATGGCCGCGTTGGCATAAAAACCAACCGTAGTTGTTCTGAGATTCGGAATCCGTTTTATCCAGACGCAAACTCTCTTGAAAATCCTCTTCGGCTTCTTTGTCTTCACGCAACGCCATGTGAATCAAACCGCGTACGTTATAGGCGGGGGCATAGCTTCTATCCGCTTGCAATGCGAGAGCAATCTCTCCTAGTGCTACGCCTAACTGGGCACGCTCGTAATATAGCCCCGCCAACTCGGTGTGCACTTTGGCACTGGCTTGTACGCGGGTTTGCTGCTGTGTAGAGGAGGATTGATTTCCACCTGCACTATTGCTGGCGCAACCGACTAATAAAAACAACACTAACAGCGAAACACTGAATGAATCTTTCATCTCGACACCTCGACTAAATGTTGCATGGTTCGTTTGGTTTTGTCTTGCACTTGTCCCGCCAACTGTCCACAGGCCGCAGCGATGTCGTCGCCCCGTGTCTTGCGCGTCGTGGTCACAATACCTGCCTGCATCAACACATCGCGGAAACGTTGTATTGCTTCGGGTTTAGAGCGTTTGTAGGGGCTTTGTGGGAAAGGGTTGAATGGGATTAGATTGAATTTACATGGCACATCACTGACCCGCCGTACCAACTCGTGCGCGTGTTGCACACTATCGTTAACCCCATCCAGCATCACATATTCAAAGGTAATGAAATCGCGTGGGGCTTTTTCCAAATATCGCAGACACGCGGCGAGTAATTCTTTAAGTGGATATTTTTGATTGATCGGCACCAACTCATCGCGCAGCTTATCGTTGGGTGCATGTAATGACACTGCCAGAGCCACAGGACATTCATCACGCAAACGATCCATCGCTGGCACGATGCCCGATGTCGAGACCGTGACGCGACGACGCGATAAACCATAACCGTGATCGTCCAGCATCAAGCGCAACGCGCTCACCGTATTATCAAAATTTAACAATGGCTCGCCCATTCCCATCATCACCACATTGCTGATTTGCCACAATCCTTCAGCATTCTTACCTACCTGATGATTTGCCCACCACAGTTGACCAATGATTTCAGCCACACTTAGATTGCGATTAAAGCCCTGCTTACCTGTTGAACAGAATGAACAATCCAGCGCACATCCTGCTTGCGAAGAAATACACAGCGTACCGCGCGTTTCTTCAGGGATATAGACAGCTTCAACTGCGTTGCCCGTACCCATATTTAACAGCCATTTACGCGTGCCATCCTCAGACAATTCTTCGCGCAAAACATTGGGAGCCGTAATCACCGCTGCTTGCGTCAACCTGTTACGCAAGGAAGCCGCGATGTTAGTCATCGCGACAAAATCGGACTCCCCTTCTTTGTATATCCAGCGCATCAACTGCCTTGCACGGAAGGGTTTTTCGCCCATCGCTGTAAAATATGCGGTCAGCGCGTGCGCATCAAAGTCGAGGAGGTTTTGTTTCATTCGTTATACGTAACGAATTAACGCGAATAAACGTTCAACGTAGGGAAGAAATAAGCAATTTCAACCGCAGCGGTTTCAGCCGCATCAGAACCGTGTACCGCATTTGCATCAATGCTATCCGCAAAATCGGCACGAATCGTACCCTTGTCAGCTTTCTTAGGATCGGTAGCACCCATCAAATCACGATTCTTCAGGATAGCACCTTCGCCTTCTAGTGCTTGAATCATGACAGGACCCGAGATCATAAAATTCACCAGATCATTGAAAAATGGGCGAGCTGCGTGAACAGCGTAAAAACCTTCAGCTTCTTTGCGCGACAATTGCGTCATGCGCGCAGCGATAACCTTCAGCCCCGCATTTTCAAAACGTGAATAAATTTGACCAATGACATTTTTAGCAACTGCATCAGGTTTGATAATCGACAAAGTACGTTCCACAGCCATGCTTCTTTCTCCAAATAATTAAAAAGTTAATCAGAAATTCTGAGCGCGGCATTCTATCAGGCTTTGC
>JAVHPV010000015.1:0-1076 GCA_036170775.1 Gallionella sp.
GCGACGATGGCCGAGCTGGCAGAGATGATAACAGGCGTGCCGGTTAAATTTTCCACCAGCAATGCGCCACCGATGCCTAATAGCAGCCCGATGCAACAACCCATGACCGAGATGATAATGGCTTCCAGTAAGAACTGCATGAGCACGTCTTTTTCACGCGCACCGATGGCCATGCGTATGCCGATTTCACGGGTGCGTTCCGTCACTGACACTAGCATGATGTTCATAATGCCAATGCCCCCGACTAGCAGCGATACCGAGGCGATTGCGCCCAACAACAATGACATGACGCGTGTGCTCTCAGCCGCAGAATCTGCCACGGCAGTGAGATTGCGCAAGTAAAAATCATTATCCATGCCTTCGCGGATACGGTGGCGTTGGCGCAATAACTCAGTCATGGCTTTTTCCACGGTGGGCATCAGTTCTTCGCTTTGCGCTTGTACCATGACCATGCGCACCGAGCCTGGGAACTGGCTGCCGAACACCTGACGTTGCGCGGTGGTGAGCGGAATGATGATGGTGTCATCTTGATCGCGTCCATCCATGCCTTGCCCTTTGCTGGCCAACGTGCCTAGCACCACAAAAGGGCTGTTGCGGATACGGAGAGTTTTGCCGAGTGGGTCTTCATCACCAAACAGATTTTGCGCCGCTGTTTGACCGATGAGTGCCACGCGCGTGGCAGAGCGTACATCCGAATGGGTAAAAGCCGCGCCTGTGCGTATCCGCCAAGCACGCGCATCTAAATAGCCTGGGGTCGAGCCGATGATGGCGGTATTCCAGTTATTTGCCCCGTAGATGACTTGCGCACTGCCTGGATGTATCGGCGCGACGGCTTGCACCCCAGGCAGTTCCGCAATCGCCTCGGCATCATTCACATTGAGCGTATAGCCGCCGCCGCTACCCGAACGCACGCCACCTGTTGAGCTGCTACCCGACAGCAGAATGAATAGATTGCTGCCCATTGCGCTAATGGTTTGCTGAATCGCGTATTGCGCACCTTGCCCAACGGCCAACATCAGCACCACCGCGCCTACCCCGATCACCATACCCAGCATGGTGAGGAAAGTGCGCAGACG
>JAVHPV010000016.1:0-3006 GCA_036170775.1 Gallionella sp.
GGCAGTTGGATGCAGAAGTTGTCTGGTTTACTCGCATCAACCCCTGCATTGAAATAGCCTGAGCTTTCCCAAATAGGATACCAATGCGCTTCTACGCTTTTGGGTTCAAAACTTTTTGCGAGTTCTTTTTTAGCTTGTTCCATAGTGAAGTATTCCGTGCGACGAAAGGGCGCGATTATAAAGTAAGGGGTTACTGGGCGTGATGAATGCGTGACTTACGGCTTGTCGTCGCTGATGGTCAATGTGTTGCGCAGCAGGCTGGGTAATTCACTTTTGAGCTCGCTTAACGCTTGTTCGAAAGCTTGTTTTTGTAATTGGGCAATTTGGGGGGCGAGTTGCTGCATGAGCTTACCTTCCAAGCGATGCTGGAGCTTGTTGATGAGGTGTTGCAGTTGTTCTTCAGAAAGTTCGGCAGTGAGTTTTGCGGTTGTGCTACGCGGGGGAGCGTGTTCCTCACTAACGGGCTCATTGTTAATGAGTGGCGCATCCAAGGATAGCGTGTCTATGTAGCCCTGTGTCGCGGGCGAGACCGATACGATAACTTCAGTCAGGGTAGGCAAGTCGTCCAGCGACTGCACCGCGATGACCTCGGTCAATAGCGGCAAGTTGTCAAACTTTTGCACCGTATTGTTTTCTGAATTCGTCATGCGTTATTTTTGCTCAGGTCATGATGGGTTAATTCGTAACCACGATCACGATAAAACTTGAAGCGTTGTCGCCCCGCCAACGCACTTGCTTCATCTTTAGCCACAATCTCCATAACGCGCTCGAAACGGCTAAAAAAAGTCACACATTCCTCATGTAAGCTAATCAGCAACTCATGGTGCGGGAATTTTTCTTCGCAATGACTAATCACCACAGGTACTTTTTCCACCTCACTCGAATCACTTTGGCAATGCGGGATAAAGGCAGTCGCTGGATAGTGCCAAAGGAGTTGATTGAGTTTAGTGGCGATGACTTCATTCGGAGCATGTATGACCACCCGCACACCATTCTGCATCGCCTTATGGCTCAGTTGGCAAGCTGTGCGTAGCTTGTCCGATGAGCCAGTATAAAAATCTATTTTGGTCACTTCGCAGCCGCACGATTGATGAGGTACTGGGTCAGCAAGGGGACGGGGCGACCCGTCGCACCTTTTTCTTTGCCCGATTTCCACGCTGTGCCTGCAATATCCAAATGCGCCCAGCGATATTCCTTAGTGAAGCGAGCTAAGAAGCACGCGGCAGTGATCGTTCCACCCGCGCGTCCGCCGATGTTTTGCATGTCGGCAAAGTTGCTGTCGAGCTGGGACTGGTAGTCATCCCATAACGGAAGTTGCCAAGCACGATCATGCGCTTGTTCACCGGCACTAAGAATTTCTTGCGCCAATGTGACTTCATTGCTGAGTAGGCCGCTGGCAACATGTCCCAGCGCGATGACGACTGCGCCCGTTAGCGTAGCAATGTCAATGACGGTATCTGGTTTGAATTTTGCCGCGTAGGTCAGCGCATCGCACAACACCAAGCGTCCTTCCGCATCAGTGTTCAAAATTTCGATAGTTTGTCCTGACATCGACGTAACAATGTCGCCGGGTTTGGTGGCTGTACTGCTCGGAAGATTTTCGCTTGCGGGAATAACACCCACCACATTGAGCTTCAAGCCCATTTCGGCAATGGCTTGGAATGTGCCTAGTACGCTGGCGGCACCGCACATGTCATATTTCATCTCGTCCATTTCTGCGCCAGGCTTGAGCGAGATGCCACCGCTGTCAAAGGTGATGCCCTTGCCGACCAGCACCACAGGCTTTTGTTTTTTGTCCGCGCCGTTATATTCCAGCGTAATCAGCTTGGCGGGTTGTGCGCTACCGCGAGACACAGATAGCAACGAGCCCATGCCCAGTTTCTGCATATCTTTTTCTTCCAGCACCGTAGTCTTGATGCTTTTGTGTGCTTTGCCCAGCGCGAGGGCTTTGGCAGCGAGATAAGTGGGAGTGCAAATGTTGCCAGGCAGGTTGCCTAACGTCTTGGTCAATGTCATCCCATGCGCAATTGCGGAGGCTTGGCTGACCACCGTTTTTAAGACAGCGGCAGGTTTGTCTTGAGTCGCGAAAGTCAGGTGGGTTAAGTGCGCCGCCTTACTCGGTTCGCTCTTGAGCCCATCTGCACGGAAAGTAGATTCTGCTGCGAGCAGCACAGCTTGTTTAACTAGCCATGTTTGTTCAGCGAGTAAGTTTTTTTCGTCGTACATTTGCGCGTCCAGCAAACACAACACGGCATCTTTGGCTGGGGTGTTGTTGAGTGCCGTAAAAATAGCCCGCAAAATATCTAAGCGGGTGCGATTGTTCAGCTCGGCAGGCTTCCCCATTCCCACGAGTAGTACGCGTTCTGCCGTCACGCCGACAAGATTCGGTAATAACAAAGTGGCGGCCGCTTTACCCGTGATATCGCCGCGCACCACCAAGTCACTCAAGGCATGTCCCGCTGCCTTATCTAAAACTTGCGCCGAGGCAGAGAGCTTGCCACCCGCAAACACGCCTACCACGACACAGCCACTCTTGAGCTTTTCCGAACTGCCTTGTTTTATGCTAAATTCCACGCGCTACTCCTTCTCTAATCAATATGACATCTCGATGCCCGATTATCCGCAAACTCACCGTATAAAGTCAAAAAAGATACGCCATAGTGGTATTTTTCAGCGCGCCTTGGTGCGCGAGTTTATGAACAATGGGCTATTGGTTTTTTCGGTGTTGCTAGGCATCGTCGTCATTAGTCAGTTGATTCGTTTGCTGAGCGATGCAGTAGCGGGGCTGTTGGCAGTTGATGGCGTGTTGGTCTTACTCGGTTTTAGTGCGATTAACTATTTGCCTATCTTACTTTCGATCAGTCTGTTTGTTTCCATACTGCTGACTTTGTCGCGGTGTTATCGCGATAGCGAAATGGTGGTGTGGTTTTGTGCGGGGATAGGGCTAACACGCTGGATACGCCCTGTGATGTGGTATGCCTTGCCTGTGGTGGGCGTGATCGCCTT
>JAVHPV010000016.1:3106-4665 GCA_036170775.1 Gallionella sp.
CAAAGTAAAGAACAAACCCTGCCGTGGCCACGCACCATGAGTACCCTTGAGTTATGGCGTAACCGCACCTCATGGAATTTATCCGAATTGGAATGGCGTATCGGCTTGCCTGTGAGTGCGGCAATTTTGGCATTACTGGCAATCCCCTTGAGCTTTGTCAACCCGCGTGCGGGGCGTTCGCTCAATATGGTGCTAGCGATTGTGATTTATATGCTGTATAGCAACATGATTAGCGTTACCAATGCCTGGGTCGGGCAGGGCAAATTATCCCCTGGAATAGGCTTGTGGGGAATCCATGTGCTGATGCTGGGACTGGTTGCGCTATTGATTTATCGGCGTATGGCAATACGTCCCTGGGAGCAATTTAGGCGTGCGCTGTTTGCTCTACGTAGCACTGATTCGAGGAATGTCCCATGAATCTGCTCACGCGTTATCTCGGTCGAGAAATCTATTTGAGCGTAGCGTTAGTATTCGCCGCGCTGATCATGCTATTCGCGTTTTTGGATTTGATTCACGAGTTGAATTTTTTGGGGCATGAAAAATACAATTTAGGCTACATATTACTTTTCGTCGCCTTAACCATTCCTGGGCATGTGTATGAACTGTTTCCCGTCGCAGTATTGGTAGGGACAATTTTTGCCCTAGTGCAAATGGCGGCCAATTCAGAACTGACCATCTATCGCGCTTCGGGAGCTTCGCTCGTCGATATGATCGGTGCTTTATTCAAAATTGCGTTGCCTATGGTGATTTTGAGTTTTGTCATCAGCGAATTCGTTTCGCCACCCAGCGAACGTCTGGCACAACAGCTGCGCCTGAAAGCACAAAATGCACAAGTGTTTCTCAAAGAATTTCGCTCAGGGGTGTGGGTGAAAGATGACAGCAGCTTCGTCAACGTTAAAAACGTCATGCCCGATACCAGCTTGATGAATGTCGATATTTATCGTTTTGATAACACTTATCATCTGCAATCTATCACGAAAGCCAAGCACGCCAATTTTATTGAAGAGGGGCGTTGGCAACTCAAAGAAGTGCTGGAGACGCAATTCACCCCCCAAGGCACGCAAGTGTACACGCTAGCGGCACAAGAATGGAAATCCGCCCTGAATCCTAATCTCCTAAGTGTGCTGCTGGTCGTTCCAGAACAGATGTCGGTCTCAGATTTATATCAATACACCACCCACCTAGAAGACAACCACCAACAAAGTGCGCGCTATGCAATTGCCATGTGGAATAAATTGGTCTATCCCTTTGCACTCTTCGTCATGATGATCTTGGCTTTACCGTTTGCCTCCTACCATCGCCGTAAAGGCGGAATTAGCACCATGATATTTATCGGGATCGTGCTGGGACTGGTCTTCCACTTTGTCGGACGTTTATTCGCCAGCTTAGGGGCACTGAATAACTGGCAACCATTGATGAGTGCCACGGCGATGACCGTGCTATTCCTACTGTTGGGATTGGCGATGCTATGGTGGACAGAAAGGCGTTAAGACTCTGCAGATAGTGCTGAATTCTAATCAATTCAACATGGGTGTAGGTCTGTAATTTTGGTGCTGGAG
>JAVHPV010000017.1:0-4665 GCA_036170775.1 Gallionella sp.
CATCCACATCCGTTCCTACGAAGTGCCACCCATAGCTGTGCTGCCCGATGATGGGATAGATGCAGTTCGCCCCCACGCCGATGTCGAGCACGCGCACCTTGTCGCCACGCGGGATGTTGCCGCCGTTGTCCTCTGCCAACAAGTCCGCGAGAAAATGAATGTAGTCGGCACGTCCGGGAATGGGCGGACACAGGTATTGCGCGGGGATATCCCACTCATTGATGCCGTAATAGTGCTTCAACAGCGCGCGATTGAGTGCCTTCACGGCAGCGGGATCAACAAAATTTATCGACTCGTTACCGTATTGATTCACCGCCACAAAGTCCTTCAGTTCGGGACTACTGGCGATGAGTTGCACGAAATCATAGCGACCTCGGTGCAGGTTGCGGGGATGTAGCGTGGGTTTCTCGGTCGGTTGGGTCATATTTTTAGTTCAATCAATGATTGCAGAACATCATAACGCGTCGTCATGGCAGGATGGCAAAGTTGACCATAAAGGGATGCCCCCCGCATCGAGATAAGTCAGGTAGCAGCGCAAATCGAATTCGAGTTGCGCATAAGCTGGCTCGATATTGCGGCACAACTGATAAAACGCTTTGTTATGTTGGGGTTCTTTGAGGTGCGCCAATTCATGCACCACAATCATGCGCAAAAATTCTGCGGGCATATCTTTAAACAGCGTAGCAATGCGAATCTCGCGTTTGGTTTTGAGCTTGCCGCCTTGCACCTGCGCAGTGCGCGTATGTAAACCCAAGGCTTGTTGAATCACAGCTAATTTTCCATCAAAACTCACCTTATTGATGGGCGCGGCATTGCGCAGAAACTCACTTTTGAGTTGTTGCACATAATCGTAGAGCGTCTTATCGGTACGGACTTGATGCGCTAAGGGATATTTTTGGCGTAGCCCAGCAGCCAGCCGATCTTGCTCAATCAAGCAGCACACCTGTGTAAGCATGGCGGCTGGATAGCCTGCCAGATAATGGGGGGCAGTTTGAGGGGCAGGCATTAGCGAACTCGCGCATCAAACGCGCGGACGATGCACTGCAAAGCAGCTTGCAGCACGTGGCGCGGCGCAGCGATATTCAGTCGCATGAAACCACTACCACCTTTGCCAAATACCGTACCAGGATTCATACCCACTTTGGCTTGTTGCACAAAGAACGCACGCAACTGCACATCACTCATACCAAGTCCACGACAATCCAACCACAGCAGATACGTGCCTTGCGCAGGCACAACTCGAATCGCAGGCAAATGGTTACGGACAAAATCCACCACAAAATCACGGTTATCGCGCAAGTACAACAACAAGGCATCTAACCACTCAGCCCCTCCACGATAGGCAGCCACAAAAGCACAGATGCTAAAAGGATTGGTGTTGCCCATATGCAGTGTGTCAAACACCTGTTGCAAAGCAACACGTTGATTGGCATCGGGCACAATCAAGGCCGACAAGCCCAGCCCTGGAATGTTGAAAGTCTTACTCGGCGCGACAGCGGTGATGACTTTGTCGCCCGCTTGCGCCAAGCTCGCTAAGGCGATGTGCTGGGCATCGGGATAGACTAAATCGGCATGGATTTCATCGGACAAAATGGTCATGTCGTAGCGTCGTGCAATATCCAGCAACTGCTGCAACTCTGCCCGCCGCCACACCCGTCCAACGGGATTATGCGGCGAACAAAATAACAACAACCGCGCCCCTTCCTTTGCACACTGTTCAAGGTGTGCAAAGTCAATTTGATAGCCTGCATCGCTTAGAAGTAGTGGGTTCTGCACTAAACGACGCTGGTTGGTAGTGACCGCCGAAAAGAACGGAAAGTACACAGGCGGTTGCACAATCACCGCTGCATCTTTTGGCACAAACGCCTGCACGCTGGCAAACAAGGAAGGTACAACCCCCGGGGTGATAACAATCCAATCGCGTTGCACCTGCCACGCATGGCGCACTCTCAACCAATCTATCAACGCGTCATACATACTTTCGGGATAAAAAGTGTAGCCGTAGATCGGATGCTCAGCACGTGCAGCGAGTGCGCAGGTTA
The DNA here is from genome assembly GCA_036170775.1 of Gallionella sp. GTDB lineage: Bacteria > Pseudomonadota > Gammaproteobacteria > Burkholderiales > Gallionellaceae > Gallionella. The sequence continues at coordinate 2,043 of JAVHPV010000017.1, forward strand.
CAGCCTCGGGCGCGGCGAAATCCATATCTGCCACCCACATGGGTAGCACTTCTGCCGTGCCAAAGTATTGTGCTCGTCCGTCATATTTAACCGAATCTGTCGCGTCCCGTACGATTTCTCGATCAAAATCGAAGCTCATTTAATGCGTTCCCACAAGGTCACCTCAGCGAGGGTGTGCTGGAATTTGCGGCGCGTCTCACGAATCACAAAGGGCACATCCTGTGGGGCTTGTAGTAGTCGAAAGTGCTCAGACAACCAGGTTTGCAAACCCTGCAAAGTCGTGAAATTTTCCGCATTTTGCTTGAATCCGCCGATCCATTCTGCGCACGGGGTATGTTCTTCCAACCAAGTGTAGGGCGATGAAATCATCAGCACCCCGCCTATGTTCAAACGCTCATGCACACTCATCAGAAATTTTTTCGGGCTATACAAACGATCAATCAGATTGGCCGCGAGAATAAAATCATAGCCTGACAATTGGGGCTTTAAATTACAGGCATCGCCTTGCATAAAACTGACCTTGTGTGCCACGTCAGCCAACCCCAACGCTGCCAAACTGCGCTCGTGGTAGCTAAGCAACTGCCCTTCATCGACCAAGGTGTAACGCAACACGCCTTGCTCAGCGAGTTGCACCCCAGACTCGATCAGGCGCACAGAAAAATCTATACCTGTCACATGCTCAAAGTAACGCGCCAACTCGAAAGTCGCACGTCCCGCAGCACAACCCAAATCTAACGCCGTGCGTCGAGACTTATGCGCCATAACGTGAGCCGCGATTCTTGCCAGCTGCTGAGGAAAATTTGCCACGCCAAAATACTCATCCCCATAGTGAAACTCGGCGTATTCAGAGACCAATTTATCGGTTTCATAATGCGAGGCAGGGACACTCGCGGGAGCAGCGGCCAGTACATAGCGGAATCCCGCATGTTGGAAAAAATGTCGGCGGAATGCGTAGCGCGCACTGCGTAACGATTCATTGCCGCAAGAAATCCATGAGCCGCCTTTGAACACGTTGTGGCGACCATCAAAGGTGGGGGTGGTGAAATCGTCATACAGTGGATGCACCGCAAAACCACTATAGGGATAGATTGGTGTTTCTGTCCACTGCCATACATTCCCCGTCACATCATAAAGTTCGCCGTGCCGAAACTCAGTGACAGGACAGCACGAGGCATAGTGATCTAGATGCAAGTTGGCAGGCGCAATCTCGCCCTGTGTGGCTTCTGCCGCCCCAGCAAAGTCATACAGCCGATACCATTCGTCCTCAGTCGGCAGACGCACGCTTAAGCCCGTACGCACTTGCTTCCAGCGACAAAATGCTCGTGCTTCGTGACAGTTGCTTTCCACGGGCCAATCCCACGGCATCAACACTTCTTCGGTCAATAAACGCAAGTGCCACGCATCCCCCCGCTTGTGCCAAAAAGTAGGCTGTTGCGCCTGCGCAAAATTTTTCCACGCCCAACCTTCCGCATCCCAATATGCCTCAGTACGATAGCCGTCATCCTCAACAAAGCTCAAGAATTCTCGGTTACTCACCAGATAGCGACTGGCTTGGAACGCAGCAATTTGCGCCTCATGAAAACCATATTCGTTATCCCAACCGTAATGCGCAGCACGAGTGTTTTTGTCGCTATGCACTTTCCCCCTAGGAATCTCGACCCAACTATTTTGCGGGGCGGTGCTTGAATGCCGACACGGCTGCCAGGCTGGATGGGGTTGCACGTATTGCAATTCATGTTGGCGTATCAGCACCGAAGAGGTTTCCAAATGAATCCGTTCATGCTCAATCGCCATCACAATCACCCACCACGGGTGCTGCCAGTCTATGGGCATCGTGAGTGGCTCGCGCTGAATTAAATCAGCCACAACTTGGCGCACTTGGTCTCGATAGGCTTTGACTTCTGCGACCTGTGGCCAGTCATAATGTGTTTCATCCAAATCATCCCAACTCATTTCATCCACCCCCACTGCGAACATCGCCTCGAAGAGTGGATTGATGCGCTCTTTAAGCAATCCTGCCAACACCAGCTTGTTCACAAAGAAAGTGGCGGTATGTCCGTAGTAAAAAATCAGTGGGTGGCGCAACGTAATAGGCTTGTGCAGATAAGCTTCCTCGCTCACCAAAATTTCAAACAATTGCTCGTAGCGATCAAATGTCGCCAAGAAATACTCAAGGATCGCCCCACGCGTCGCAACCGCATCACTGCCTTGGAGGTTCGGGGTTCGAGGGAAAAGGGTAGCGTTCATAAACAGACAAGATAAGCTCGGTGACTGATTTTAACCGCTAACCACTTAGCCCTGCGACAGTATGGAATAATCATCCCCCCAAGTTACCCATCTGTCTCTCTTGTTATGAAAGCCCCCCATCTCGTCGTCAGCATCTCAGGGCATGGTTTTGGTCACGTCGCACAAACGGCTCCCATTCTCAATGCGCTGCACCAACGGCTCCCAAAATTGCGCCTGACGGTTCGTTCAGCAGTGCCGTTGGCACATCTGCAATCGCGTATTCATGCGCCCTTTAGCTATTTGCCCAGCGTAGGTGATGTGGGCATGCTGATGTCTTCGGCAATTGATGTACTAGCAACAGAAAGCCGCTGTGCGTATCAAGCGTTTCATGCCAATT
>JAVHPV010000018.1:0-4645 GCA_036170775.1 Gallionella sp.
GGTCGCTAGAGAAACAATCTCAAGTGGAATAATGCACTGTGTAGGCTGATTTAATCCATGCTTGCTGCGTATCAACCTGTTCCAAGCGTATCTCCGCACAGGGTTGCAGCGCATTGGCAACTGCGCCTGTCACCAATATCTGCCCTGCCGTGGCGACATCTTCACCCAATTTACTGGCGGCATTAACTTCTTCACCGAATACATCTTGGTCGCCGATGGTTAAGATGCGGCCACAACCGATGCCCACGCACAACAATATCTTGTCGGCATCGCTTTTGTCACGGTTGTATTGCGTCGTCGCGTGTTGCATATCAATCGCACACTGCACCGCTTTATCGGGCTGACGAAACAGGATCAGCATACTGTCGCCTTCCACCTTCACCAGCACCCCATCATGCGTTTCGATACAGGGATCAAAGATGCGCTGCGATTCGTGGATATTTTGCAGGAAATGGATGATGCCGTACTCGGCGACATAGCGCGAAAATCCCGATAAGTCAGTGAACATCACCGCCCAGTTTTCGCCGAAGATGTCCCAGATACGCGCATCAATCGCCGCCTTGTCCGCGTTGGGTTGCAAACGTGCTTCAATCAACGATTCCAAGCGTAACTGATAGCTGCTGGCATGGATTTTAGATAGGTAGTGCATCTTCGTTTTCCTTCACTTTGAACCACGCCGCATACAAGGCGGGCAAGAACAAACACGTGAGTAAAGTAGCCACCACCAAACCGCCCATGATGGACACCGCCATCGGCCCCCAGAAGATTTGTCGCGTCAATGGAATCATCGCCAAGATCGCGGCAGAGGCCGTCAGTACGATAGGGCGAAAACGCCGCACTGTCGAGCCGATAATCGCCTCCCAGCGCGCTTTACCCGCTTCTTCATCTTGGCGAATTTGATCCACCAAAATCACCGAGTTGCGCATAATCATTCCCGCCAGGGCGATGAAGCCCAAATTCGCCACAAACCCGAATGGCACATGAAACACCAACAACGCCAACGCCACACCGATCAATCCCAGCGGCGCGGTGAGTAACACGATCACCGTGCGACTGATGCTTTGCAATTGCACCATCAACAAAGTAATCACGCCCACCAACATCAACGGCATCACCGCAGCAATCGCTGTCGAACCCTTAGCCGATTCCTCGATGCTACCGCCCATTTCAATGTGAAAACCCGTGGGCAATTGCGCACGCACGGCATCCATTTGGGCATTCAATACGTCGGAAACCGTGGCAGGTTGCGTGCTATCAGCCATATCGGCACGCACGATCATGGTGGGTAAACGATTGCGTCGCCATACCACGCCCTCCTCCAACACGGGCATCAGCTTGGCGACTTGCGCCAGTGGCACATGTCGCCCCCCTGCCAGGGGCACATCCAAATCAGGCAAGGCATTCAGCGATTGCGCATCTGCCGCTTGCCTGCCACGCCACACCACATCAATCAATTGATCCCCTTCGCGGTATTGCGTCAGCGCGATGCCATTCAGCCAGCCCTGCAAGGCCTGTGAAATTTCCTGCGTGGACGTGCCCAACTGGCGCGCTTTGTCCTGATCGACTTCGACACGCACACTTTTTACCTTCTCGTTCCAGTCGAAGTTGACGTTTTGCAAATGCGTATTACTCCGCATCAAAATCGCCACTTGCTCGGCTTGTTCACGCAATTGCACGAGATCATTGCCACTCACCCGAAACTGCACGGGATAACCAATCGGCGGGCCATTTTCCAAGCGCACCACACGCACGCGAATGTCGGCAAAATCAGCGGCGGAGAAACGTTTCTCCAGCCGCGCCTTGAGGTCTTCACGTGCGGTCAAATCCTTGGTGACAATCACAAACTGACCAAAGTTATCGGCGAACAACTGTTGATCCAACGATAGGAAAAAACGCGGCGCACCGTTACCTATATAGGAGGATGAATAGTTAATAGCAGGATCATCTTTAAGCAATGCCTCAATACGCTGCACCTCGTGCGCGGTAGCTTTGATGGAAGCCCCTTGCGGTAACCACACATCCACCATCAGTTCTAAACGACTGGCCGAGGGGAAAAACTGTTTTTGCACAAACTTGCCAAATGCCACCATCGACAACACAAAAATCAACACGGTGGCGAGTATCACTTTCCAGCGATTACGCAAACACCACGTCAGCAAAGCACGAAAGCGACGATAGAACGGTGTGTCATAGATGTCCTCACCATGCTTTTGCGCTTTTTCGATGAGCTTTTGCGGGTCGAGCAATTTGTAACCAATATAAGGTGTGAATAGCACTGCCACCAACCACGAAGTGATGAGTGCAATCGTCACCACCTGAAAAATCGAGATGGTGTATTCGCTCGCCGCCGACTTGGAAAATCCCACTGGGGTAAATGCCGCCGCCGTAATCAGCGTGCCCGTCAACATTGGAAAAGCAGTCGAGGTATAGGCAAAGGTCGCGGCTTTGAACCTATCCCAACCCTGCTCCATTTTCACCACCATCATTTCCACCGCGATGATGGCATCGTCCACCAACAGCCCCAGCGCAATCACCAATGCCCCCAAGGAAATGCGCTGCAAGTCGATGCCGAGCAACTTCATGGCAAAGAAAGTAATTGCCAATACCAAGGGAATCGACAACGCCACCACCGTCCCCGTGCGCCAACCCAAGCTCAGGAAGGACACCGCCAGCACAATCAACACCGCCTCGCTCAACGAGCTTTGGAATAAATGAATAGAGCCATGCACCACCTCGGGCTGATTCGCCACCACATGCACCTCAACCCCAACAGGCAGTTCGGCACTGATACGCTGCATCTCTTGCTTGAGATGCTCACCCAGCGTAATCACATCACCGCCCTTATCCATCACCACCCCCACACCGATTGCGGGCTGCCCTGCGTAGTGCATTTGCGGGCTGGGCGGATCGACCAAGCCACGACTCACTTTAGCGAAGTCACCCAAACGCAAATGCTGACCATTGATGAGCAAATCGGTATCACGCACCCGCGCCACGCTATCAAAAGCCCCACTCACACGCAGCCGTATACGGTCACTCTCGGTCTCGATAAAACCAGCGGGCGTAACGATATTCTGCTTTTGCAAAGCATCTGCCACTTGCGGTGGGGTAATACCCAACATTGCCATACGCTTAGCATCCACATCGACGAAAATCTTTTCATCCTGTACGCCAATCATCTCAACACGTTTCACATCTTTGACGCGGCGCAGCTCCAGCGCGATGCGGTCGGCGTAACGGCGCAACGAAGCCAAATCAAAACCATCCCCTGTCAGCGCGAAGATATTGATTTGCACATCACCAAACTCATCATTGGGAAACGGCCCTTGCACGCCCGCAGGCAAGGTGTGGCGAATGTCATCCAATTTTTTGCGTACCTGCCGCCAAGACTCAGGTACTTCATCTTTCGGTGTGTAGTCTTTGAGTATCACAAAAACCAACGATTCGCCGGGTTTGGAAGCGGAACGCAGCACATCCACCCAAGGTGTTTCCTGCAATTTCTTTTCGATGCGCTCGGTTAATTCACGCTCGACTTCTTGCGCCGTTGCCCCAGGCCATAAGGTACGCACCACCATTACCTTAAAGGTGAAATTTGGGTCTTCCGCACGCCCCAAACTTTGATATGACATCACCCCTGCAATAGACAGCACGATGATGAGATACAGCACCATTTGCTGGTGCTTAAGAGCCCATTCAGAAAGATTGGGGAGTTTCATAACGCCTTCCCATTTTCCAGCACTTGGATTTTTTCGCCTGCCGTCAATTTATGCACGCCTGCACTCACAATTCGCTCGCCCGCCACAATCCCACTGGCAATCAATGCGCCCTCATCGTGATACGCAGCCACCGTCACGGGACGCAAACTGACACGATGATCTGCCGCCACAATCCATAGTGCGGTCTGATCGCCCTGTTGGAACAAGGCCGTGAGCGGCACACGCAAACCGCTGCTGGGCTTGCCGAGCAACTGCACGCGCGCCGTCATGCCCAATGCCACCTCGGTTTTATCGCTAGACAAGGCAATACGTGCGGGATAAGTTCGGCTCGCCGCATCCGCCACGGGTGACAGCTCGCGCACTCGTCCCGCCAGCGTTGCCCCAGCCACCTCAACCTGCACAGGCATGCCTAATTTGACCTGACTCAACTGCGCCTCTGGAATAGCAATCGCCACTTCGCGCTCACCCTGTTGCGCCACACGCACCACCGCCTGACCTGCTGCCACCACCTGCCCTACCTCGGCCAGTGTTGCCGCCACCACCCCATCTTGTTCGGCACGCAAGCTGGTGTAACTGGATTGATTGCGCGCCAGCCCTGCTTGTGCAGCGGCAGCTTTCAGTGCCGCCTCTTTCGCATCTAAGGCGGCTTGGCTGACGAAGCCCTTTGTATGCAATTCACGCTGCCGCTTAATGTCGGCTTCAGCCAATTGCAACTGTGCCTCGCTCGCACTCACTTGCAAGGCACTATCGCCCCCATCTAAACGTGCCAACACCTGCCCACGCTTGACTTGTGTCCCCACGTCCACACTGCGCTCGATTAACTTACCCGCAAGACGAAAAGCCAATGTCGCCTCATGCCGCGCGCGCACTTCACCGCTATACACCGTGCTGGCTTCCTCGCCTGCCGTGCCCACCACCACGGTCGAGGC
>JAVHPV010000019.1:0-1069 GCA_036170775.1 Gallionella sp.
CCTTTTCCAGATCTTCTCCCAGCGTCGCCATCTTCTTCAGACCGATGTTCAGGAGCTTGTCGTTGGTCATGTAGTTGACACCGAAACCACCGCAGTATTCATCCATCAACTTCTGCAAACGATCCAAACCTTGCCTTGGATTGATGAAGTTGGGATTAACACTCCCCGCAACCACTTCATTCTTATACACGCTGTATGTTTCCAAAGGCTTGTAAATTTGCTCTCTGCGGCGATTGATTTGTGCGTCAGAAACGCGAATGCCTTCAGCCTTACCATCATCAATATATTTGCAAGCAGCCTTGGCAGCTAGACGGCCTTCGGTGAATGAACCAGAGGAGAAGGCGTGAGGTGTGCCACCTACCGCATCGCCTGCGCCGAACAGACCTTCGATGGTTGTCATGCGGTTATAGCCCCAGAAGTATTCATCTGGCGATACATCTTCAGGACCTGAACACCACGCGCCGCAACCTGTTGCATGCGAACCCATTACATACGGCTCAGAAGTGGTCAACTCTGGATTTTCATACTTGGGGTCAACGTCTGTTGCTGCCCACAGAACGGCTTGTCCTACGGTCATGCCCAAGAAGTTGTGCCAGCCGATTTCTTCCAGATGGGGATCTTGGAAGGCTTCCATGGTGACCATGTGAATCGGGCCGCGACCCGCATTCACCTCGGAGATGATGGCGTGGTTACGCAGACAGGTAGGGATGGGGCGGTGCGTGCGGTGCGAAACCTCTGGGTCAAGATATTCCTTGCCCACCATTTTTTGCAATTCTGGGAACCACTTGGATTCGTACTCTTCGCCGTAAGCATTTTGCGTATAGGTCTTGAGGTGCAGGAAGTAAGCACCGACCGGGCCGTAACCATCTTTGAAGCGCGCCAGCACGATACGGTTTTCCATCTGCGTCATCTTGGCACCGGCCTCGATCATCAGTCCGTAGGCAGAGCCAGAAGACCAAGGCGCATACCAGACACGTCCTGCACCTTCGCCCACTGAGCGCGGTTTGAAAATATTAGAAGCACCGCCTGCACCGCAGATAACCGCCTTGGCTTTGAATACGTGGTAGTT
>JAVHPV010000020.1:0-1067 GCA_036170775.1 Gallionella sp.
GCCACCACAATAATAATGAGCGACATCACCCCCGTGGAAAACAGTTCTTTAATGGTCAACTGGAAGCGGCGAAAACTGGTTCCCGAATACAGCAAAATAAGGAAGAAAAAGCGTGTCGCCATGCCTATGCGCAAAACCGCATTGACACTGCGATGCCCAACAGTACGTATAGTTTTGAAGGCTGGCATGTTTTAGGCTCGCAAATTGAGGTCTAGGCGGTAATCACCACCTGGAAAATGGAACGGTACAGGACCATCCATTTCACCGTGCACAAATTGATGCACAAAATCCTTGTCCGAATGACGAATCTGCTCTGGGCTACCCTCGGCGACGATCACGCCGTTGGCCATAAAATAAACATAATCGACGATTTTCAAAGATTCCTGCACATCATGCGTCACCACAATAGAAGTTGCCCCCAGCGCATCATTCAAGCGTCGGATCAAATCACCCACCACGGTCAAAGAAATGGGGTCAAGTCCGGCAAACGGCTCGTCATACATAATCAGCATTGGATCAAGTGCAACGGTACGTGCTAACGCGACGCGGCGCGCCATCCCGCCAGACAGCTCGGATGGCATCAAGTTATGCGTTCCGCGCAAACCCACCGCATGTAACTTCATCAGCACCAAATCATGAATCAGTTCCTCGGGTAAATCAGTGTGTTCACGCATCTGGAAGGCGACGTTGTCATACACCGACATATCGGTAAACAGTGCACCAAATTGAAACAACATGCCCATCTTACGACGCATCGCATACAAGCCATCTTGATCTAGCTTGTGAATTATTTGACCATCAACCTTGACATAACCCTTCGTTGGCTTTAGTGCTCCACCAATATGCCGTAGCAGCGTCGTTTTGCCGCAACCACTCAGCCCCATGATGGCAATCAACTGACCTTTATGAAAGTCCATATTGATGCCCTTGAGAATGGCGCGCTGATCGTAAGCAAAATTAAGGTCGCGAATTTCGACCAAAGCAGACTGAGACAAAGTTGCGATCCAAAAATTAAAGAGCGCGCATTCTAAACTACTGCGGGAAAAATCCTCAACCAATTGAACAGG
>JAVHPV010000021.1:0-2170 GCA_036170775.1 Gallionella sp.
TTTTTTCAATTGGTCGCGTAGCTCGGCGGCCTTTTCAAATTCAAGGTTTTTCGCAGCTTGCAGCATGGCTTTTTCTAGGCGGGTGATTTCTTTGGCAACTTCTTTTTCGCTCATCGCCAGATACTTGGCTTGGGTCTGCGCAGCTTTAAGTTGGTTACGCGCTTCGTTTGGTTCGTAAGTCCCTTCGATGATGTCTTTGATGCGCTTTTGCACACCGATGGGGGTGATGCCATGCGCGGCGTTATGGGCAAGTTGTTTGGTGCGGCGACGCTCGGTTTCGTCCATCGCACGGCGCATTGAGTCGGTGATTTTGTCGGCATACAAAATGGCTTTGCCGTTAAGGTGACGTGCGGCGCGACCTATGGTTTGGATCAAGGAGCGTTCGGAACGCAGAAAGCCTTCTTTGTCGGCATCGAGAATAGCTACCAAAGACACTTCGGGAATATCTAGTCCTTCGCGCAATAGGTTAATGCCCACCAGCACATCGAACATGCCGAGGCGCAAATCGCGGATGATTTCCACGCGCTCAACGGTTTCAATGTCGGAGTGCAGGTAGCGCACTTTGATGCCATGTTCGGTGAAGTAATCGGTGAGGTCTTCGGACATCCGTTTGGTCAAGGTGGTGACGAGCACACGCTCCCCAACGGCCACGCGTAGCCTGACTTCTGACATTAGATCATCCACTTGGTTGATGGCGGGACGCACTTCGATGAGAGGGTCAATTAAGCCCGTCGGGCGCACCACTTGTTCAACCACCTGCCCTGCGTGTTCGGCTTCGTAAGTCGCGGGGGTCGCCGAGACGAAAATGCTCTGGCGCATGATGTGTTCAAATTCATCAAAGCGCAGCGGACGGTTGTCCATCGCTGAGGGTAAGCGGAAGCCGTAGTTCACGAGATTTTCTTTACGCGCACGGTCGCCCTTATACATGCCGCCCACTTGCGGGATCATCACATGGCTTTCATCCAAAAACATCAGCGCGTTGGGCGGTAGATAGTCCAATAGCGTGGGCGGCGGTGCGCCTGCGGGACGGCCTGATAGGTGGCGCGAATAATTTTCGATGCCTTTGGTAAAGCCGATTTCATTGAGCATTTCGAGGTCATGGCGGGTGCGCTGTTCGATGCGTTGTGCTTCTACCAGCTTGTTTTCACGCTGAAAATAAGCGATGCGTTCGGCCAACTCCACTTTGATCGTCTCGATTGCCTCGACCACCGTGCTACGTGGTGTAACGTAGTGACTGGACGGATACACGGTATAGCGCGGCACTTTTTGCAGGGTGTGTCCTGTGAGGGGATCGAACAGTGTGAGGGTTTCCACTTCGTCGTCGAACAAGGTAAGGCGTAAAGCATGTTCGCTGCTTTCTGCGGGAAAAATGTCGATGACATCCCCCCGCACCCGAAACTTGCCACGCGAGAAATCTACCTCGTTACGCTCGTATTGCATTTCAATCAGCCGCTTGATGACATCGCGCTGCGGCATCTTTTCGTTACTGCGCAAATGCAAAATCATGCCGTGATAATCGACGGGGTCGCCGATGCCGTAGATTGAAGAGACCGTCGCCACGATGATGCTGTCTTCACGTTCCAACAAGGCTTTGGTGGCAGACAGCCGCATCTGTTCAATCTGTTCGTTGATACTGGAATCTTTTTCGATATAGACATCACGCGACGGCACGTAGGCCTCGGGCTGGTAATAATCGTAGTAGGAAACGAAATACTCCACGGCATTTTCGGGAAAGAAATCGCGCATTTCAGAATACAGTTGCGCCGCCAGCGTTTTGTTCGGTGCCATGATCATGGCGGGGCGACCGATCTGCGCGATCACATTCGCCATGGTGAAGGTTTTTCCCGACCCCGTTACGCCCAGCAAAGTTTGAAACGACAAACCATCATGGATACCCTCAACCAATTGCGCAATCGCGGTGGGCTGATCGCCTGCGGGCGCAAAAGGCTGATGCAGACGATAAGGACTATTGGGGAAAGTGATGATATTCATGGGGCGCGATTGTAACGGCTGCGAAAAAGCTCCTGCATTTATTTACAATTCAACGGTAAACTTTTTGTAACTAAAGCCGATATATCCATCAAAGGGTGGCAGCACAAGCACTCAACAACAAAGATCGGAGGTGTGAAATGTCTATCTTAACTTTCAATATGAACGACTACGAAATCGT
>JAVHPV010000021.1:2270-4619 GCA_036170775.1 Gallionella sp.
ATCGGAGGTGTGAAATGTCTATCTTAACTTTCAATATGAACGACTACGAAATCGTCAACAACGATGTTTGTGACGATCAATATGACGAAGAAGTGATGAATGCCAACTGGACACCAGAGCTTGCGCTACAACCTTATGTCACCACGCCAGACGTGGCTCTCATACCGAGCGACTTGGCTTCGGTAGATGTTGAAGCGTTCTTGCAGAAAATGTATTCCTACCAAGAATAGGTTCGATCAAACCAAGTTGCAGACCGAAGAGTGTAACGGCTTGGTTGATACACTCTTAATCGGCTCTTGAGATTTCCCCTCCCACTTCCCCTTGTGCAAGCAGAAGTTCACACAAGGAGATTTGCTTTTATTCAACTCAGGCTTCTTCATCTATATGTTCACGTGCATCTGTGCCACGTAGGTTTTGGCGACGACGATTGATCGCGGACCGAAATTCAATCAACACGGCTTGTTGCCGCACTCGACGACAAATTTTGCGTCGATCTTCGCCCTCAGCACGTTGTTCGGAAGGCTGAGGATTTTCATTGTCGGGAGGCTGATGGTCACGATGTAGCACCACGTCGTGAACTTCATACGCGTTAATCGCCAGCGGTTTAATTGCCTCACTTGCGGCTACACCTTTAATCGCCAAACGATCCTTGCGCGTAGTCACAGGGAGGGTTGGGGCATCTATACGCATCACGTTCTCCTTTCCAACAGAGAGACCTCTGTGTTTGAGGTATCGGCTCAGTAGGCGAAAAGTTTAGAGGATTGGCGAGTTCAGCTTATCCAAAAAAAGTTGTAAGTCTTTGGACAAAGGGGCATTGATCTGCATTGCCTCTCCCGTCAACGGGTGGGCAAAAGCGATGCTGTGTGCATGTAAGAACATCCGTTTCAGGCCTTGCTTCATCAACAACTTGTTCGCCGCAAAGTCACCATATTTATCGTCGCCCGCAATCGGAAAACCTAAATGTGCGAGATGTACGCGTATCTGGTGGGTGCGCCCCGTCTTGAGTTGCGCCTCTAATAGACTGCACGCAGGCAAGCTCGTCGCAGGCCAATGCTTTTGTAAGGTAAAAATCGTATGCGAGGCTTGTCCGTCTGCTCTGACCATGACGCGCTTCTCGCCTTGCGGGGTGTCAAACTTATACAACGGCAATTTGACGTGTTGTTTGACATTGTGCCACTGCCCCAACACCAAACTGAAATAACGCTTATCGCTGTTACCTTCGCGCATGATTTCGTGCATTGCGGTCAAAGCAGAACGTTTTTTGGCTAACAGCAGCACGCCAGAAGTTTCACGATCCAAGCGATGCACCAACTCCAAAAACTTGGCTTGCGGACGGGCGCGACGCATTTGTTCGATCACCCCAAAACTCACACCGCTGCCACCATGCACCGCCACGCCCGAGGGTTTATTCAGCACCACCAGCGCATCGTCCTCATAAAGTATCGGGAACTCAACCGCAGGAATATGAACCGCTTCGTCGACCTTGCGCTCGGCCACGCGTATGGGTGGAATGCGTAGTAAGTCACCGATTTCCAAGCGATAAGTTTGATCGACGCGCTTTTTATTCACGCGCACTTCACCGCGCAAAATGCGATAAATGTGACTCTTGGGAACCCCTTTTAAATGACGAAACAGAAAGTTGTCGATGCGCTGTGTTTCACCGCTTTCGTCCACCTCAATAAAGGTCACAGATTCTTTGCTTAAACCATTCATTATGCTTATACTTCACCGCTCGCGCGTTTTAGGTTTGGGTAAGTTTGGGAGAATTGCTCCCCGCCAAGAAGTTTGGCAAAAGCGACGGAAAGTGGCATCCCAGGTTGATTTTTCTTAGCCCTGAGGTGCAACCATCATCACTACCGCCACCCTACCAGCCGCAGCCCGGTTAATATCACTCACCGGAAGCAGCAGTGATAGTAATTGATTTACGCGCTCGAAGCACCTGCGGATTTTTCGTGGCGTGATAAGCGTTGCCTCACGACCTTGGTCGAGCTGAACACCTACAAGTACCGCGCGCTTAAGCCGCCTTGCTGGATTCAGAAATCTCCCCCGCCGTGCCCTGCAACCTTTATCGCTACACCCAAAGACAATAAGACCAATCTACTGATAGAGAACCGATTTTGCGCAACCGTTTGTACCCAATTCAACTGTTACCCGATTGTTCCTCTCTCACGCCTAACCGCGTGTAGTGAAGTCTCGCCCGTGTCTGAGCGCGGGAGACCATAAAAATGAAACGCATGTTATTCAATGCGACACAACCGGAAGAACTCCGTGTCGCCATTGTTGACGGTCAGAAACTCATCGACCTCGACATTGAAACCGCCGGTAAAGAGCAACGCAAAAGCAACATTT
>JAVHPV010000022.1:0-2354 GCA_036170775.1 Gallionella sp.
GCTGAATTCGACTATGTTATTATCAACGACAACTTGAATGAGGCATTGCGCGAACTGAATAGTGTGGTACTTTCAGCAAGATTAAAATGCGCTAAGCAGCTAACTCGTCATCAAGCCCTTATCAATCAATTACAACAATCGGAGTAAATCATGGCTCGTATCACCATCGAAGAATGTTTGACACAAATCCCTAATCGCTTTGAACTGACCTTGGCTGCGGCATACCGTGCCCGTCAAATTGCCAGCGGCTCGACACAGCTGGTCGATGAAAGCAAAGATAAACCCACCGTCGTCGCGCTGCGTGAAATCAGTTTAGGTAAAGTGGGTATCGAAATTCTGAATCGTGGCATGGCATAAGCACCTTGTTCAATTATGGCCGATGCAGAATCACTCATTGAGGAAGTCTCTGCCTATCTAAAGCCAGAGGATGTGGCGCACGTCCAAGAAGCTATCGAATTCAGCCGCATTGCGCATCAAGGTCAAAAACGCCAGTCTGGCGATCCCTACGTCACTCACCCCATCGCAGTCGCGCGCATCCTTACCCCGTTACATCTGGATGTACAGGCCATCATCGCCGCATTGTTACACGACGTGGTGGAAGATACCGAGTTCACCACTGAGCAGGTGGCCGAAAAATTTGGTCGCCCCGTCGCCGAGTTAGTGGATGGCCTGAGCAAGCTGGACAAGATTCAATTTGAAACGCGTGAAGATGCGCAGGCGGAAAATTTTCGCAAAATGCTGTTGGCAATGGCTCGAGATGTGCGTGTCATTCTCATCAAATTAGCGGATCGTTTGCACAACATGCGCACCTTGGGGGCGATGTCGCATGAAAAAACGGAGCGCATCGCCCGCGAAACCATGGACATTTACGCCCCCATTGCCAATCGTCTGGGGCTGAACGATGTTCACCATGAGCTGCAAGACCTGAGCTTCAAATACCTGCATCCGAATCGTTACTCCGTGCTGAGTAAGGCTCTCAAAGTGGCACGCGGCAATCGTCGTGAAGTCGTGAATAAGATTCAAGATGCTATTCAACGCCGCTTATCCGAGCAACATATTAATGCCGATGTGACAGGGCGAGAAAAAGACATTTTTAGCATCTACAAAAAGATGCAAAGCAAATCCCTGGCTTTTGCCGAGGTGCTGGATATTTACGGCTTTCGTGTCTTAGTGGATGACATTGATGCCTGTTATATCGCTCTGGGTGCGCTGCATGGCTTGTATAAACCCATCCCTGGTAAATTCAAAGATTACATCGCCATTCCGAAAGTCAATGGTTATCAATCTTTGCACACGACCCTGTTCGGTCCGTTTGGCACGCCGATAGAAATCCAGATTCGCACCCATGAAATGCATCGCATCGCCGACGCGGGGGTGGCTTCACACTGGCTGTATAAAAGCGGCCATTCCTCGATCAATGATTTGCACAAAAAAACGCATCAATGGTTGCAAGAATTGTTGGAAAGCCTCAGTCAGAGCACCAATTCATCGGAGTTTTTGGAACATCTCAAAATCGATTTATTTCCTGATGAGGTCTATGTGTTCACGCCCAAGGGCAAGATCATGTCATTGCCCAGAGGGGCAACTGCCGTGGACTTCGCCTATAGCGTGCATACCGATATTGGCAACCGTTGCATCGCGGTTAAAGTCAATCAAGAGCTGGTTCCACTGCGCACTGAATTACGCAATGGCGACCGCGTCGAAGTGATTACTGCCGCTCACGCCAAACCTAATCCCGCATGGTTAAGCTACGTTGCCACCAGCAAAGCACGCGGTCATATTCGCCACTTTCTCAAGAACCTACAGTCCGGTGAATCAGCACTGCTGGGTGAACGTTTGCTCAATCAAGCCTTGCGAACGTTGGGGATCAAGCCGAATGAAATCAGTGAAGCGCAATGGCACAAGCTGTTGCGCGAAACAGGGTGTAAATCGCGTGCAGACGTTCTGGCCGACATCGGGCTCGGCATGCGTCTCAATATGGTGGTGGCACGTCAACTGACCAATCAGACTGAATCAACCAGCAACGAGCCACTCAACAAGCCTGTCATTACCATTCAAGGCACCGAAGGCATGGCGGTGCAGTTCGCCAAATGCTGCCGCCCGATTCCTGGTGACCCAATCATCGGCGTAATCAAGAGCGGGCAAGGGTTGCTGGTACACACGCATGATTGTCTGACGTTGCGCAAAGGGCGTAGCAGTGGCGACCAGTGGCTTGATGTCGTTTGGGATAAAAAAATTACGCGATCTTTTGATGTTGCCATCAAACTGTTGGTCGCAAATCAACGCGGGGTACTGGCAAAAGTCGCCGCAGCCATTGCCGAAGCAGAATCTAATATTGAGAACGTGAACTTCAG
>JAVHPV010000022.1:2454-4587 GCA_036170775.1 Gallionella sp.
ATGATGCACATTGGCATAGCTCTCTATCTGAAATAGTTGCGGCACTCGCACCGATCCTGGCACACAATTTCGACTTAGATCGTTGCGCAACAAATCCACAATCATCAAGTTTTCTGCGCGATCTTTGGGATGCTGGGCAAGCTCCTGTGCGAGTTGACAATCTTGTTCGATATCCGCAGCTCTAGGGCGCGTCCCTTTGATGGGCTTTGTTTCAACTTGCTTGTTTTGAACACGTAAAAAACGTTCTGGCGAGGCACACAGTATTTGCAACTGTGGCAAATTTAGAAAGGCTGAATAGGGTGCCGGGCTCAGGCGACGCAATGCAAGATAGGCGGGGAATGCATCACCCGATGCAGATGCGTTGAAGCGTTGCGTGAGGTTGACTTGGTAACAATCACCCGCTTGCAAATAACTTTGGATTACATTGAAGGCTTCGAGATACGTTGCCTCAGTAAAGTTAGAGGAAATCTCGCTAGTAATGTGAAAATCATCAATAGGTGCAGCAACGCTGCTCTGCAATCGTAGCAATACTGTTGCGAGCAACTGAGGAGTTGCACTATTACGCAGATGTGACACAAGTCGTGCGCGTTGCAAAGTATGATCCAGCACTAACGCCCAGTCATAAATTCCCACAAACATGGTTGCAAGTGGTTCGGCCGCGTGTGCGGAATGAGGCAAATTCATCCATTGCCGCGCTAAATCATAGCTCCAATAACCCACTGCTCCGCCTGCAAAAGGGATTTCTGCTATTGCCGAAACGGTCTCCCCCATTGCTTGGCGAAGCAGCGCAAATGGATCAGCACAACGCATCTGCTCATCAAGCACCACCGTTTGAAATGGCGCGGCGGTGAGAATGTCATAACGCGCCATTCCTGCACTATCCAGCCAGACTGCGCACGGCAAGTCCACGAGCGCAGCAAAGTAGCGACTCGCGTCTGCACAATAAGGAAGTTCAACCGAATAGATGCTCACACGACAGGCTTAATGGGATTTTGCCGCACGCAATTTCTCGCTTTGCTCCAAGGCTTTTTCACTGCGTACACGCTCCAACCACTCACGAATCTGCGGTAAAGCCGCAATCGCTGCATCCTCGCCAATTTTAATTAAATGTAACTTGCTGGCAGCATCAATTTCGGGGGTGATACCAATCGCTGGGCGAATCACAATCTGTGCAGTTTCTAACTCGTGCGCCAAAATCGATTGGCGCATGATGCGAATGCTTTGCGTCAAAATATCAATGATGTCTTGCGGCGGCGGATTATCTTTAGGTTGCTGTGAAATATCCACTGCAATCACAATATCCGCCCCCATCTCGCGTGCCACACTCACGGGTACGGGCTTTTTCAAATCCCCATCCACATATTCCTGACCGCCAATTTGCACGGGATAAAACACTCCTGGAATGCTACTCGAAGCGCGTACTACCTTACCCGCATTGCCCCGATTGAATGCCACGGCATCGCCCGTGGCCAGTCGCGTAGAAATTGCGACGAAAGGCTTTTCTAACTGTTCAACCGAACGATTTTGTAAAGCCAGATTCACAAAATCTTGCAATTGTTCACCGCGTATGTAGCCACGTTTAGACAAGTCAAAATCATTGAGTTGGTCACGATCCATTTGTATCGCCAGTTTTTCCAATGCAGCACTGTTGTAGCCGCCCGCATACAGAGCACCCACCACACTCCCAGCACTGGTCCCCACCACTAAATCAACATGAATGTTGTTCGCTTCCAATGCTTTGATGACCCCAATGTGGGCAAAACCACGCTCTCCACCACTACCTAAGGCAAGAGCCACAATCGGTTGCGCCGATTGCATAGGTTCAATCGCTACCGCTTGGGGTTCAGCAACATTTGGAAATTGCAGCGGTTTAGGCGCAGCGCAAGCCACCAACAACAGCGGCAGAATAAAGATAAATTTAGCGAGGCTTGTTCTCAAAATTGGCAACCCAAGAATACACAGTAATTACTGAGCCACCTATAGAAGCATTCAGTGTTAAGCAGGAAAATAAAAGGCGCACAGCCGCAACAGTGCGCCCCAAAACAACATAAAACCACACGTAAGTGCGGTGCTATCCCATCAGTTCGGCTTGCCAATACCTGGGGTTGGGAAAGGCCAAGTTGCCGCAGGACG
>JAVHPV010000023.1:0-1057 GCA_036170775.1 Gallionella sp.
GCCTTCGTCTCCACCAACTCCATTACTCAAGGCGAACAAGTTGCTATTTTGTGGAGTTACTTGTTTGCGCAAGGCATCCACATCCGCTTCGCCCATCGCACCTTTCAATGGAGCAACGAAGGTAAGGGCGTGGCCGCCGTGCATTGCGTGATCGTTGGTTTTGGTTTGAACGAACCGACGCAGCGCGTACTGTTTGATTATGGCGACAACATCAAGGCTGAACCGACTGTGCTTGCCGCACGCAACATCAATCCGTATTTAGTGGATGCGCCGACGGTGTTTTTGGAAAAACGCCGTGCGCCGATTTGTGCTGCGCCTGAAATGACTAGAGGAAGTAGCCCTGTCGATGGCGGGAACTTGTTGATGAACAATGTCGATAAAGCGGCGTTGTTACTGGCTGAACCGCAAGCGGAAAAATGGGTACGTCCTTACTTGATGGGCGATGAATTTATCAACAATATCTTACGCTGGTGCTTGTGGCTAAAAGGCCTTGCCCCCGCCGAACTGCGCGCCATGCCACAGGTGATGCGCCGTGTGGAGGCGGTCAAAGCGATGCGCCTTGCTAGCACTAAAGCTGCCACCGTAGAGCTGGCAAATACGCCCACTTTGTTTGGTGAAATTCGTCAACCCATATCGCCACGCTATTTGGCAATTCCCAAAGTTTCGTCCGAACGCCGCCGCTTTATTCCAATCGGCTATCTCGATGCCGAAGTGGTGTGTGGCGACAAAATTTTCTTTGTGTCGGATGCCAATATTTACACTTTTGGCATTCTCAATAGCACGATGCACAACGCGTGGATGCGCACCACCTGCGGACGCTTGAAAGGCGATTACAGTTATTCCAACACCATCGTCTATAACAATTTCCCGTGGCCTGAGCCCCCTTCCCCCGCAGGCGGGGGAAGGGCTGGGGATGAGGGCTTTTCTAAAGCAGCGACTTTTTCCGGTAACCCTCACCCTAAATCCCTCTCCCGCTTACGGGGGAAGGACTTGATTGAAGCTGCCGCGCAAGCCATTCTTGACGCGCGTGCGTTGTATCCAGAATCTTCTCTCGCCG
>JAVHPV010000024.1:0-3074 GCA_036170775.1 Gallionella sp.
GTCTTGCCGCAGAAGTCGATGAAATCTTTGGGCGAGCCTTGATCGGTCGCCACCACTTGCAACACCTGACCACTCGTCATTGCCGACAGTGCTTTCTTGGCACGCAGGATAGGCAGCGGACACGCCAACTGCCGTACATCCAATTCCATATCGAAGTTCATCATGCGATTGGCAAACCCGCATGTGCCCATGCGGTAATGCCACCCTGTAAGTTATAAACATCGGAAAAACCACTTGCGGCGGCAAACGCGGCCGCTTGGGCAGAACGCCCACCCATCTGGCAATAAAATACCGTGGTGGTGTTTTTATCAAACTCATGCAAACGCAATGGAATGAGATGCAAAGGCAACGCCTTGCCTTGGGGAATCTTGCCGCGCATGACTTCGGCATCGGTACGTACATCAATCAAATTCAGCTGACTTTGTGGCAACATTTCTTGTAGATCGGCAACACTAATATTCTTGAATCCTGACATTAACTTATTCCTTAAAAATCACTTATATCTTTTCTGAGAGCAGATGGGTTAAGCGGGTATTGGCAATGGAAAGACGTTTTACCAACATCTTCAAAAAGGCATCGCTGAACTGAAAACGACACTCGCTACTGGCTTTGGCGAGGGTATTTGGATCAATCTCAATGAGCGTCACGTCATTTTTGGCTTGCACATCGGTATTGCGTCTTGCATCGTTTTCCGCGAGGTGTGCCATTTCACCAAAACAATCCCCTCGATGCAACAAACTCAGCAGTCTATCTTGCTTAAGTACGCGTACTGTTCCTTGCGCCAAAATATAAAAAGAACGCCCTGTTTCACCTTCCTGCAAAATGAATTCAGAGCTTGCCACCTTACGCCACCGACTTAGGTGTAAAACCTCCCATAATTGGACATCGCTAAAGTGTTTGAAGAAACTCAATTTGCGCAAAGTATCGAATTTTTCTGTGTCGTATAGCTCAGTTTTGCTCACCACAGTATGGTTAAAGAATTCCACCAGATCTTGTGCAAATTTTTGCCATGTTTGATAGCGCAAGGATAAATCTTTCTCCATCGCTTTACGCACGATGCTATCTATTGCTGGGGGAATCTCTGGCCTAAACAGACTCGGCGACGGCTCTTCGATATTGATAATTTGATAAATCATGCTGGAGTTATTGCTCGCATCGAAGGGCAATTTCCCAGTGAGCAAACGGTACATGACCACGCCCAAGGAATAAATGTCCGACTGATGATTCAGTTTGATTTCTTGGACTTGCTCTGGTGACATATAAGCGGGAGAGCCAATACCCGCCACTTGGGTTGCTTGGTCGTTGTATAAAATGGCTGCACCAAAATCGGCAATCTTGATATCGGTCTCACCCTGCAACAAAATATTCGCAGGTTTCAAATCACGATGAATTACGCCTTGCGATTGCGCATATTCCATTGCTTTGCAGCACTTATAGATAATCTCGGCAACCCGATTGATTGGGAGTAGGTGATCCACTTCGGCGTAATACTCTAGCGTGCTGCCCTCTACATACTCCATCACAATATAATTGGTCTCGCCCTCAAGCACCGCATCTTCAACCCTCACAATATGCGGATGATTTAGCTTTCCTGCCAACGATGCTTCGGTGATGAGCTGCTTACGAAAGAGTTGCAAATGATGCTTATCATTGATGCTTTTAAAATTGAGCAATTTAAGCGCAACCTTCTGCTCGTTGAATTGATCAACAGCCAGATACACAGTGCTGGTTGTCCCACCCCCCAATTTGCGCACCAAGTTATATTTGCCGATTTTTTTCATGGTTCAGTACAATTGTTCATACCCTGATTTTCCGTGCATTATCGCCGTAAGTCTAGCGTTGCAACACTTTGCTACAAATCGTAGCAAGACAAAGCGCAAAGCACTGCTAAAACCCACTATCATAGGCAGCATGAAAAAATTAACTGTGCTGTTGTTGCTGTGTTTTAGCACTCGCGTCATGGGCGATGGCCTACCCGATCTCGGCGATGTTGCACAAACCATCATCAACCCCATTCAAGAACGCCAAATTGGTCAGCAAAGTATGTTGGAAATACGTGCTAGCCGTCAGTTTCTAGATGATCCAGAAATCAATGATTACCTTAACCAGATTGGCTACAAATTGGTTGAGAATAGTCCCGAGCCCTCGCTCGGCTTTGAGTTTTTTGCGCTCAACGACTACAACGTCAATGCCTTCGCGCTCCCTGGTGGCTTCATTGGTGTGAACGCTGGTTTACTCCTCACTGCTCAGAGCGAGTCCGAATTGGCTTCGGTATTGAGCCATGAAATTGCCCATGTCACCCAACATCATTTGGCACGTATGGTGGCTGGGCAACAAGGCGACAGCTTGGCTACTCTGGCAGCAATCGCCATTGCAATATTAGCTGCGCGCAATAATTCCCAAGCATCACAAGCGGCTATGGTGGGTGCGCAAGCGCGTGCTGTGCAAAAACAGTTGGATTTCACGCGACTCCATGAACAAGAAGCTGATCGTATCGGCTATGAGCTATTGCAGAAATCAGGCTATAACGTACATGCTATGCCAGAGTTTTTAGAACGCTTGCAACGCGCCACGCGCTTATTGGAAGGTAGCGCACCCAATTATCTGCGCACCCACCCCATTACGAGCGATCGTATCGCCGACATTGAGAACCGAGTCAATAAACAACCTTACCGTTTAATTCCTGACAGTTTGGATTTTCAGTTGGTGCGCACCAAACTTATCGCCGCGCAAAAAACCAATGCTGATGCAATTGCATACTTTAATGATGCTTTGACGGATAAAGCACACGGCAATCCGATCGCACAACGTTATGGATTAGTGAGTGCCTTGCTCAACGACCATCAAATGGAACGCGCTAACCAAGAGCTCACCTTGTTACGTAAGCAGACTCGCAACAATGCAATGATAGAGTTGCTGACAGGGCGAGTTAAAAGCGCGGGTAAAAACACACCCGAGGCTTTGACCTTTTATCGGACTGCGGTGCAATCTTTCCCGCAAAGTCGAGCCTTACTCTATGAATATGCCGACCTGCTCATCACCAGCCAACATGCGCAAGAAGCCAGCAAAATTCT
>JAVHPV010000024.1:3174-4561 GCA_036170775.1 Gallionella sp.
TCTGCTTGCTGTTCCTGAACCATACGCTTAACTTCTTTGCGTTTTTCTTCAGGGACTTTACTAAACGCCTGGTATTTTTCCCGTGCGGCTTGTCGTTGTGTCGGAGTGAGTGCGCTCCATGCTTCTAGTCGTTGCATATAACGTTGTTTAGCTTGTCCATTCAATTTAGGGTAGTGTTGCGCAACCCTTAATAGCTGGTCTTTTTGATCTTCTGGCAAGCTATCCCATTGTTTAGACATGGGAATTAAGGCTGCTTTTTGCTCAGTGCTGAGATCTTTCCATAGGTGCGTTTCAGCATGCGCAGAAAAACTAAACAAAAATAACAGAATGAATAAAGAGTGGGCTGTAACTCGCATAAGCTTATTTATCTACAAAAACCTCAAGAGGTAAATCGTCGGTCAAAATGGCAATATCCACATGGCTCAATTCTTGTTTTGAACTGTGCTGCCAATATCCACCTGTACCGATGATAACAATCGCTAGCATGAGCAAGGCAAGTAACCATTGTATTCCGCTGTGGGGCAATAGCTGGGAGAAGTGTCCCGTGTTCAGGGTTAATATGGTTTGACGTTGCGCCACGCTAGATTGCAAAGCAGCCTCACGCGATTGATGTAAGCGTAGGACGATGTCATGGTTGAGTTGCTCGCAACTGTGTGTCAGGACATCGCTGATTTTTTTTGCTCGTGCGGATTCTTGCTGTTGTTTGTTCATAATGCTATTCCTTGTGCTTTTAGCAACTCATTCAGGGTGTGAACTGCCCTTGAGCAATGGGTTTTAATGCTGCCTTCCGTGCATCCCATGACTAATGCAGTTTCTTTGGTATCCATGTCTTCCCAGTAACGCAGCAGAAAGGCTTCTCGTTGACGTGCGGGGAGTTTTGCAATGGCTTGCTCAATGACAGCCATCACTTGTTTTTGCTGCAAAGATTCACTCGGCGTTGCTGGTGAGCTTGCATTGTCGGCATCTTCTATGCTTTCAAGCGGATCAAAATCCTCATCTTCGTGCTTAGAGCCTAGTGCTGAAAACAGGCTAACCCAAGTGCTTCTAACTTTTTGACGGCGATAATGGTCACGAATCGTATTTTGCAAAATCCGTTGAAAAATTAAAGGCAACTCTGCGATGGGGTGCGCGCCATATTTCTCTGCCAGCTTCATCATGCTGTCTTGGACAATATCCAAGGCAGCATGCTCATCGCGCACCGCAAACACCGCGTGTTTGTAAGCGCGTCGTTCAACGCTGCTTAAAAATTGATTGAGTTCTGCGCTAGATGCCAAGGGAATAGCCTATTCTGATGAGGTGTGCATCTTAGCAAATATGCTCTATGCACTGTATGCCAAACCGAGTTGGATGCAGGCTTGGCTAATCGCAGCGTCATGCTTACGTATCA
>JAVHPV010000025.1:0-1052 GCA_036170775.1 Gallionella sp.
CCCGACAACTCCGACACCACGGTGCGCATTTCATTGCCCACCAAGGCAGGGTCAATATGCTGATAGGTGTCACTCGCCTTGAGAATCGCCGCCACGTGAATACCGCCCTTATGCGCGAACGCACTATGCCCAATAAATGGCGCATGGTTGTAATGCTTGAGATTCACCACTTCCGCCACGTAATGCGCCAGCCCCGTCAATTCACGCAACTGCGCAGGCGACACCACGGCGCGATTCATTTTGAGCTGTAGATTGGGAATAATCGTGGTCAAGTTCGCATTACCGACACGCTCGCCATAACCATTGATCGTGCCTTGCACTTGGGTGCAACCACCGCGCACTGCCGCCAGCGAATTCGCCACACCGCAACCGCTATCGTTATGGCAATGCACCCCCAACGGCGTGGCGATATGCTGGCGCACTTCGCGCACAATCTCTTCCACCTCCCAAGGCAACTTACCGCCATTGGTTTCGCACAACACCAACCAATCCGCCCCGCCCGCCGATGCCGCCTGTAATGTTGCCAAAGCATAGTCACGATTCACCAAAAAACCATCGAAAAAATGCTCAGCATCAAACATCACCTCGCGCCCTTGCGACTTCATATAAGCCACACTATCGCGGATCATCGCCAAGTTTTCTTCCAGCGTCGCCGTCAGCACCGTCTGCACATGATAATCAGAGCTCTTGCCCACCATGGTGACCACAGGCGTTGCCGCCTCCAGCAAGGCCTGTAAATTCGCATCCTGCTCACACGACTTATGCTTTTGCCGAGTGCGACCAAAAGCCGCCAGCTTTGCCGCGCCCAAATCCAGCTTGGCAGCACGCGCAAAAAATTCCGCATCTTTAGGGTTAGAACCCGGCCAGCCACCTTCAATATAGTGAAAACCAAAATCAGCGAGA
Organism: Gallionella sp.; assembly: GCA_036170775.1. Lineage (GTDB taxonomy): Bacteria > Pseudomonadota > Gammaproteobacteria > Burkholderiales > Gallionellaceae > Gallionella. Next base: position 904 of record JAVHPV010000025.1, read on the forward strand.
CGCTGGGCGATCGCCAGCTTGTCATCCACCGACAAAGAAATATCTTCGCGTTGCGTACCGTCACGCAACGTAGTGTCATAAAGGAAAACAGAGGACATGATGTAGATTAGGTTTTTAAGGTGGCGCGAATTTTAGCATTGCAAGCCCAT
>JAVHPV010000026.1:0-1046 GCA_036170775.1 Gallionella sp.
CAATTCGGGTCGGTGAAATAAGCCATGCGCCGTTTGCCATTGCCTTTCACTTTTTTTACCGCTAGGTCGAGTGGCAACTTGTCGAAGTCGATGGCAAACAGTTGACGACGACGTTGTTCGGTCAGGTCAGTACGGCTTTTTACTTCGATGATGCTACCATCAAAAAGATATTGACCTTGCGCGTCGGTGTAGAGCAACTGATCGCCTACCACCACTTCGTAGAGTCCCGCATAGGGCGTTTTTACGACGTGTTCGAGCGTGCCAATGTTGGGAAATTTGCTTTGCAAGGACTGCCGTATCGCAGCTTCGTCAGCCTGTGCGGCAGTGCTTAAAGCAATGAGGCATAGCCATAGGAATTTTTTCATCTTCAATCTTTCGAGTTAGTTAAAGGCGTGTTGCATGAGCATTTTTTTCAGCGGGACAAGTCGATTGGTGGCATTCAAGCCGAAATTACGCACACTGCTCAACAGCGGATCATCATTGCAAAATAAATTCTTCAAGCCGTAGGTCGTAGCTTGCATAGTGTAGATGTCTTCTTTGCGTTTGCGCTCATAGCGACGTAACAACTGCGCCGCACCGCAATCGCTTTGCCCGCCGCGATCCAGCAACAACTCCGCGAGTTGCCGTGCATCGCGGAAGCCCGTGTTCACGCCCTGCCCCGCCAAGGGATGCATATTATGTGCGGCATCCCCCACCAAAGCGACGCGCGCCGTGCTGATGTGTGGCAACACTAATAAACGCAAGGGGAAAGCCGCTGCTGGGGTAATGAGTTGCAGTCCACCTAAGGTGTGTTGTGCGGCTTCAGCCACTTGTGCGCACAACTCGGCGGCACTCAGCGCGGTGATTAGAGCCGATTTTTCAGGAGGCACCGACCACACCATCGACACGCGCTTGCCTGGCAACGGCAGCAAAGCCAAGATGCCCTCAGGACGAAACCATTGATGGGCAATACCACGATGCGGCAGTGTGCAACTAAAATTGGCCACCACGCCATGATGCCGATAATCCACGGGCGCAGCACTGATGCCGGCCTGATTGCGTACCCA
>JAVHPV010000027.1:0-4512 GCA_036170775.1 Gallionella sp.
CTGCAAGATTTTGCGCCGCGTATCATCCCGCCCCTTTTGCGTATTGCCATCCACTTTAGGGAAATCTTCAGGGGTAGCAGTAGAACGTGCGCGGGCGGGTGGCAGCATGGTCGGCAATGGTTCTAGGATAATTTTTTTACCGCCCTTAATTGGTGCGCTGGAATAGGTGACATGACCATCGGCATCAACCGCCTTGTAAATCTCAGCGTGTGCTAAGCAAGGCACAAGCAAAATAAGTGTCCACCAATATTGAATTTTCATAATCGTCTTCCTGCTAAGTAATGCTTAAAGTATAGGGCAAGCTTCCGACTCAGACAAACACTTGAGGTTCAGATTTCTATGGCTGAAAAAAAACGGGGCTTGCGCCCCGTTTAGCTTTTGTTCGCCTTACGCTTAGATGCTGTAATACATCTCGAACTCAACAGGGTGTGTAGTCATGCGAATCTTGTTAACCTCTTCCATCTTCAAGCTGATGAAAGCATCAATAAAGTCGCTAGAGAACACACCACCACGCGTCAGGAACTCACGGTCTTTATCCAAAGCCGCTAAGGCTTCATCTAAAGAGGCGCACACCGTAGGAATCTTTGCATCTTCTTCGGGTGGCAAGTCGTACAAATTCTTATCCGCAGGATCGCCAGGGTGAATCTTGTTTTGGATACCATCCAAACCCGCCATCATCAATGCAGTAAAGCACAAATAGGGGTTTGCGGTTGGATCTGGGAAACGTGTTTCAATACGGCGCGCTTTGTCGCTGGCAACGTGTGGAATACGAATCGAAGCAGAACGATTTTTTGCCGAGTAAGCCAGCTTAACGGGTGCTTCATAGTGAGGGACTAAACGTTTGTAAGAGTTGGTACCTGGATTGCAAATCGCATTCAGTGCCTTGGCGTGCTTGATGATACCGCCGATGTAGAACAGTGCGGTTTCAGACAAACCTGCGTAGCCATTACCCGCAAAGGTGTTCTTGCCATCTTTCCAGATAGATTGGTGTACGTGCATACCCGAACCGTTGTCACCAACGATAGGTTTGGGCATAAAGGTCGCTGTTTTGCCATATTGATGCGCTACGTTATGCACGATGTATTTCAAGGCTTGGGTTTGGTCGGCGCGGCGTACCAGCGTGTTGAACTTAGTACCAATCTCACATTGACCCGCTGTGGCAACTTCGTGGTGATGCACTTCGACTTCAATGCCGATGTCTTCCAATGCCAAGCACATTGCAGCGCGGATGTCGTTCAAGCTATCCACGGGAGGAACTGGGAAGTAACCGCCTTTGACGACGGGACGGTGGCCTGTATTGCCGCCATCAAATTTTTCACCTGAAGACCATGCTGCTTCTTCTGAATTGATCTTGACGAAGCAACCCGACATATCGGTATTCCATTGCACGGAATCAAAGATAAAGAATTCTGGTTCTGGACCAAAGAATGCGGTGTCGCCCAGCCCTGTTGACTTCAAATAGGCTTCAGCGCGTTTAGCAATGGAACGTGGATCACGGTCGTAACCCTTGCCGTCGGTTGGATCAACCACGTCACAAGTAATCACCAAGGTGTTTTCATCCATGAAGGGGTCAAGGAAAGCGGTCGATGGATCTGGCATCAACAGCATGTCAGAGGCTTGAATACCTTTCCAGCCAGCAATGGAAGAACCATCGAAGGCATGACCTTCTTCGAACTTGTCCATCCCGACATATTTAGCAGGCACGCCTACGTGTTGTTCTTTACCGCGTGTATCGGTAAAACGGAAGTCCACGAACTTTACTTCGCGGTCTTTGATCATTTTCAAAACATCAGTTGCCGACATCGACATAACTCTCTCCCAAAGAATCAAATTAAACTACGAACGAAAAACCTGTCATTGCACTCGCAGGAAACATGCCAACCTTACCCACACACAACTCGCGCATTGTGCCATAAGCGGGCAACCCAGCGCACACAAAAAATGCACTTCAAGTGTGCGTGAAACGGCTACGATGCACTAATTTTGTGCGCAGCAGCGATGCACTTGGATGGCGCGAAACCAAGTATCACTTTTTACCAAGGCATCACCCTGCGCTTGCAGTTGCTCCGCATGAGCTGTGGGCATGGCGCACACCTCAAGATATATTTCGGCTTCTACTTTACCGTCCAAATAATGCAAAACCACCCGATGTTGCGCCAAGTCAATTCCCGTTAAATGCTCCGCCAAACGCGCCAATAAAACGGGTCTGCTGGGCAAAGTTGCATTCGGAGCAACAGTCATATCGTCTTCGGGATCAATGTGCACCATCACATCCATGACATGATGATTCTTCAGCACAGCATGACGCGCCGATTCGGCAATATAGTGACCTTCCGAAACACTGATTTTCGGATCGACCAGCACATGCGCATCCACCAACGCGTTATCCGCCATTTTGCGCGTACGCAGCTCATGTAAGCCACGCACCCCAGGAGTGGATAGCAAGGTTTGACGAATTGCATCAACCTCATCTTCATCCAAACCTGTGTCTATCAATTCCTGCATCGCCTCTAGAGCCAGCTTCCCCCCCATGTGCGCAATCATCACGCCGACGACCGCAGCCGCCACCAAATCGAGAAAAGTGTAGCCCAACAGGTTACCCATAATCCCCACCACGACGACCAGTGACGAGGCTGCATCTGAGCGCGCGTGCCAAGCATTTGCTACCAACATCTGTGAGCGCACTCGCTTGGCCACAGCCAACATGTAGCGGAACATACCTTCTTTAGCGACTAGGGCAATCAGGGCGACAGCTAGCGCGACAGGGTTGACCGCTTGCAGTGCTTCGGGGTGCTGCAAGCGCAAGGCTGCGGCCACCAGCAAGCCCACGCCCAATACCGCTAAAAATGTCCCCAAGATAAGTGTTGCCGCCGTTTCAACCCGAGCGTGCCCATAGGGATGATTAGCATCCGCATGACGATTGCCATGCCGATTCGCGTACAACACCAAAATGTCGGAAAGTAGATCAGATAAAGAATGTAAACCATCTGCCATCAAGGCTTGTGAATGCGAGAAGATGCCGCCCACGACTTGCAAAAAAGTTAGCCCTACATTGATCACAATGCTCACCCAAGTGCTTTTTTGCGCCGCCGCAAATCGTTCAGGATGCGCAGGCTCAAAGCTTGTGCTGCTTTGCTCGGGGAGAGGTGAATGGTTATGATTTTTCATGGTGGTTGCGCTAGTATGCTGCTTAAGGATGGCGGCGCAAAGTTTGCGCCGCGCCGATTATAAAACACTCAAAAAACAACAGAAAGAAACATCATGGCAAAGATCACTGCACTATTACACACCGCACAACAACGCGCCCAACAACTCAACCTACCTTACCAAGGCGCATTGCTGCCGAGCGAAGCCTTTGAAATTTTGCAGTCCGCTCCTGGGGCAACGCTGGTCGATGTACGTAGCCGCGCCGAGCTTGACTGGGTAGGACGCATCCCGAACGCGGTTGAAATTGAGTGGGCCACCTATCCTGGTATGAAAGCCAATCCAGATTTTGCGGCAGCCTTGCAGCAACAAGTCGACAAAGAAGCCATCGTGCTATTCATGTGCCGCACCGCGCAACGCTCACACGCCGCCGCTGCACTGGCAATCAATTTAGGCTACACCAATTGCTACAATATTTTGGAGGGCTTTGAAGGCGATAAAAACGCCGTCGGACAACGTCGTGGCACGAACGGCTGGTGTGCCGCCCATCTTCCTTGGCAACAAGGCTAATCGCGGTAATCCACGGTAAGCGGCGCATGATCTGAAAAACGTTGTTCGGTATAGATCTCCGCCGCTTGCGCCCGACTTGCCAAAGCGGGGGTAGCAATATGGTAATCAATGCGCCATCCCACATTTTTTGCCCACGCTTGACCGCGATTCGACCACCACGTGTAGGCCTCCAATTGTGGATGTACGCTACGGAATACATCCACATAACCCACCTCAGTAAAAAGTTGTGTTAACCAGGCGCGCTCTTCGGGCAAGAATCCCGAATTTTTTTTGTTGCCGCGCCAATTCTTGAGATCAATTTCTTGGTGTGCGATATTCCAATCGCCACAAATCAGCAACTCTCGACCGCTGGCGCGCAACTTGGCGAGGTGGGGCAATAACACCGCCATGAATTTGAATTTCACCGCTTGTCGTTCCTCTCCGCTCGACCCTGAAGGCAAATACAGCGAGACCACGCTAAAGTCGGCAAAGTCCAACTGAAGATAACGTCCTTCGCTATCGAATTCCTCGACACCTAGACCAACAATCACTTGTTGCGGTTGAATCTTGCTATAGATGCCAACACCGCTATAACCTTTTTTCTCGGCGTAATGGAAGTAACCATGAAAACCACTAGGATTGAGCATTTGCTCGGTCATGTCTGCCGCCTGAGCTTTGAGTTCTTGCAGACACACCACATCAGCGTGTTGCTGTTCCAGCCAAGAAAAAAATCCTTTGCTCGTGGCAGAGCGTATGCCGTTAAGATTGATGGAAATAATACGCATGAAAAATTTTCGATGAATTAAGCCGCGCCATTAT
>JAVHPV010000028.1:0-1039 GCA_036170775.1 Gallionella sp.
TATTGATAGACCTAGGGCAAGGCAAAAACCGCATGGGCGGCTCGGCCTTGGCGCAGGTGTATAAACAAGTGGGCGATGTTGCCCCAGATGTGGATGATGCTGAGCTGCTCAAGGCCTTCTTTGGTTTGATGCAAAAACTCAATGCAGCGGGCAAACTGCTGGCTTATCACGACCGCTCTGACGGTGGTGTATTCGTTAGCTTGTGCGAAATGTCTTTTGCTGCCCATATCGGCTTAAACATCAAACTCGACGAATTGCATGGGGACACCTTGCGCGCTCTATTCAATGAAGAGTTGGGCGCGGTGCTGCAAGTGCGTAACCGCGATGTGCAAAACGTGCTGCAATTAGCAAATAATCTTGGCATTAAGAGTGTGCAGAAAATTGCCACCTTGAATGAAACAGGCATGATCGTCATCAGCCGCAACGGCGAAAAGCTTTACAGTGAAAACGCTGCGCACTTGCAACGCATCTGGTCGGAGACCACTTATCAACTGCAAAAACTGCGCGACAACCCTAGCTGTGCACAACAAGAATTCGACCGTTTATTAGAAGTGGCAGATCGCGGTCTGCACGTACAGCTCACTTACGACCTGAACCAAAATATCGCCCCCGCCTTGCTGCGTAATCGCCCCAAAATAGCCATCCTGCGTGAGCAAGGTGTGAATGGTCATGTGGAAATGGCCGCCGCGTTCGACCGCGCGGGCTTCGCTGCGGTGGACGTACACATGAGCGACATCATCAGCGGGCGTGTGAAGCTGCAAGACTTTAAGGGCGTGGTCGCTTGCGGTGGTTTCTCTTATGGTGACGTGCTGGGGGCGGGCGAGGGCTGGGCGAAATCCATCCTGTTCAACCCGCGTGCGCGCGATGAATTCGAAACCTTCTTCAAGCGCAACGACACGTTTGCATTGGGGGTGTGTAACGGCTGCCAGATGATGAGCAACCTGCACGAGATTATCCCTGGCGCGAACAACTGGGCGCACTTCGCACGTAACCAATCAGAACAGTTTGAAGCGCGCTTTGTTATGGTGGAAGTGCAAGA
>JAVHPV010000029.1:0-1035 GCA_036170775.1 Gallionella sp.
GCTAACGCACTCATCAGCAACAACAAAAATCGTCTGGGTAAAAATTTATGGACGGCTGAGCAGGGTGGCGAAAAATTACGGGTGTATGAGGCGGGGACAGATGTAGACGAGGCGGGCTTTATCGTTGAGGAAATCCAACAACTCAAGCGCGATGGGTTGCATCTTAACGAAATCGCCTTGTTGTATCGCGCCAATGCGCAATCACGTGTGCTGGAACATGCTTTGGTGTCAGCGGGGCTATCCTATCGCGTATATGGCGGGCTACGCTTCTTTGAGCGGCAAGAAATTAAGCACGCGCTGGCGTATTTGCGTTTGATGGAAAACACCGATGACGACAATGCACTCCTGCGTATCATCAACTTCCCCACGCGCGGCATCGGTGCGCGCAGCATCGAGCAGTTACAAGAAGCGGCGCAACACAACGGCACGACTTTGTATGATGCCGCCGCGCGGGCGGGTGGCAAGGCCACCGCTTTTGTGGGTCTTATCGAATCCATGCGCAATGGCATCGCGGGATTGCCACTCCCAGAAATCATGGAGCATGTGCTGCACCACAGCGGCTTGACTGCGCATTTTGAGCAAGAAAAAAATACTCCCGCAAAACGCCGCGAGGCGGAAGAACGCTTGGAAAACTTGAATGAGTTATTAAATGCGGCGACCTTGTTTGTGCATGAAAATGAAGATGACAGCCTCACCGCCTTCCTCACCCATGCCACGCTAGAATCGGGCGAACATCAGGCAGGCGATAGCGATGATGCGGTGCATTTGATGACCGTTCATGCTGCCAAAGGACTGGAGTTTCATAGCGTGTTCATCACGGGGCTGGAAGAAGGTTTATTTCCGCACCAGAACAGTCTCGATAACGACGATTTGGACGAGGAGCGTCGCCTGATGTATGTCGCCATCACGCGCGCTAAACGTCGTTTGTATATGACTTTTGCACAAAGCCGCATGTTGCACGGCAAAACCAGCTACAGCAGTATGTCTAATTTTTTGCGCGAGTTGCCCGAAGCATTGTTGCAATGGCTTACCCCT
>JAVHPV010000030.1:0-1034 GCA_036170775.1 Gallionella sp.
TCTCCCTAAGCATTTATTTTTGATTTTATAGACACTCACCCGTTGTCGTTCTATGCTATCGGTCATGCGAGTTGTACAAAAAAAACCCCTCTTGTAGGGAGTGATCCTGCCACCGCTTTTCTTGATAGAAATAGTGGATTTTTGATGCTGGACAAGCTGGCGGCAGTCACATCACCCGATGGATTCCTTGCGCTTATTTGGATCAACATTGACCGTTTCAAACAAGTGAATAAATCGTTCGGTCACCAAGGCGGGGATGCTGTCCTCACCCAAATCGCCTTGCGTCTGCGCAGCGTGACTGACGATACGGCCACGTGGTGCAGAATTGCGGGGGATGAGTTCCTGTGTATTCTTCAGCATCAAGATTCGTCACAAACCCTGCAAATATCACGTTCCTTGCTGAGTGCTATCGCAACCCCGCTCTCGTATAGAGGAGTGTTGCTTCACCCCTCGGCCAGTATCGGGCTGGCAGTGCTAGAGAAATCTGAGGACATATCGGCTTGCCTAGAACGCGCAGACCGAGCGATGTGGAGCGCGAAAGAGGCTGGGGGTGCTCGTATCGTTGTTTCAGGCGAGGAATCTGCGCTTGGCAGATTAGGTGTTTCGCTTGCCCGCGAAGAGCTCTTGCTAGAAAACCAGTTGCATAACGCGCTGGATAACGGCGGCTTGCAACTGCACTATCAACCGATAGTTGGTTTGGATGGTCGGGTGTGTGCAGTTGAAGCCCTGATGCGTTGCTCGACGTCCGAGGGCGCGATTCCGCCGACTAAATTTATCCCCGTCGCAGAAAAGACTGGGCTAATTGTGCGTTTGGGGGAATGGAGTTTACTAACAGGTGCGCGTTGTGCGTATCGTTTGAACGATGCGGGGCTGCCCATTCGTGTGGCGATCAATGTCTCACGGGCACAACTTTCTTCGGAGTATTTTTCCCAAGCCTTGCATGCCGCGCTACTGTGCGCCAATCTTGATCCAAAGCTGATTGAGTTGGAATTGACCGAATCCTTATTCATGGATAGCTCTGCGGTGGTGCAAAC
>JAVHPV010000031.1:0-4421 GCA_036170775.1 Gallionella sp.
CCTGCCTGCTTACCAGCAAGCCAATACCGTTTTGGCTTATATGAATTTCGGCAGTGAGTTTGCCAGTGAGTTGTGGGTGACACGCGCTTTGGCAGAGGGTAAGCGGGTGGTTTTACCACGCGTGAATCGTCACACCAATGTGTTGGATTTGTACGTGGTGAGCGATCTTGAGAACCAGTTGCAAGCGGGCTTGTGGGGTATTCGCGAGCCTGTGGTAGAACGCTGCGAACGGCTAAATAAGCTAAATGAGGTAGAATTCGCGCTCGTGCCTGGCGTGGCTTTTTGTAAGAATGGCGCAAGACTGGGCTATGGTGGTGGATATTATGACAAGTTGCTGGCGCGTTTTACGCATCGCCCCACCTTGGTTTCCGCCGCTTTTTCCTTGCAGATAGTCGCAGAACTACCGCAAGAACCTACCGATTTGAATGTTGAATGGATCGTCACCGAACAGGAAGTTGTTGCCTGTTCAAAATAACAATTGTTGCAATTATGGAGAGAGTGTAGAGATGGCATCATTACCTGATTACGATCCGCAAGAAACCCAAGAGTGGCTGGATGCGCTTGAGTCTGTGTTTGTCAATGAAGGCTCGGAACGTGTGCATTTCTTGCTTGAAAAGATGTTGGAAAAAGCCCGCAGCTCTGGGGCAGGTGTGCCTTTTAGCGCGACCACGCCGTATTGCAATAGCATTGCGGTGGGGGATGAACAGCGTTCTTCGGGCAATCATGAGCTTGAGCATCGTATTCGCGCCTTGATGCGTTGGAATGCGATGGCTTTGGTGTTGAATGCGAATAAAGATTCTTCCGAACTGGGCGGTCATATTGCGAGTTTCGCCTCTGCTGCAACTTTATATGATGTGGGTTTCAACCACTTTTTCCACGGAAAGACTGATACGCACGATGGTGATTTAATTTATTTCCAAGGCCATTCCTCCCCGGGTGTATATGCGCGTGCCTTCCTAGAAGGTCGGATTAGCGAAGAGCAAATGTACAAGTTCCGCCAAGAATCCCAAGGTGACGGACTTTCTTCCTATCCCCACCCTTGGTTAATGCCGAATTTCTGGCAATTCCCAACCGTGTCGATGGGGCTCGGTCCCTTGATGGCGATTTACCAAGCCCGTTTTATGCGCTACCTAGAGCATCGCAACCTCGCCAAGACAGAGGGGCGTAAGGTGTGGGCTTATCTGGGTGATGGCGAGACCGACGAACCTGAATCGCTCGGTGCGATTTCTATGGCGGGGCGCGAAAAGCTCGACAACCTGATTTTTGTCATCAATTGTAATCTGCAGCGTCTGGACGGCCCTGTGCGCGGTAACAGCAAAATTATTCAGGAACTGGAAGGTGTGTTCCGTGGTGCGGGTTGGAATGTTATCAAGGTGGTATGGGGCGGGAAGTGGGATCGCTTGTTTGCCAAGGATAGCAAAGGCTTGCTGCAAAAACGTATGCAGGAAGTCGTGGATGGTGAATATCAAACCTATAAATCTAAAGATGGCGCATATGTGCGCGAACATTTCTTTGGTAAGTCGCCAGAATTGTTGGCGATGGTTGCCGATATGTCGGACGATGAAATTTGGCGACTGAATCGTGGCGGACATGATCCGCACAAAGTGTTTGCCGCTTATGCCGCAGCCAGCAAGCATGTCGGTCAGCCAACGGTGATTTTAGCCAAGACCGTCAAGGGTTACGGCATGGGCGAAGCGGGTGAAGGTCAGAACACTACCCATCAGCAAAAGAAGATGGCCGGCGAGGTGTTGCTCAAATTCCGTGACCGTTTCAATATCCCACTCACCGATGAACAAGTCGCCAGCCTGAATTTCTGTCGTCCCGCAGCGGATAGTTTGGAAGAAAAATATCTCAAAGAACGCAGTGCCGTGATGGGCTCTGTTCCTGCGCGCAACCCCATGAACACCCCATTACAAATACCGTCTTTGGATGCTTTTGAGGCCTTGTTGAAAGGTACCGAAGATCGTGAAATTTCCACTACGATGGCGTTTGTGCGCATGTTGGGGATTTTGGTTAAAGATAAAAACATCGGTAAGCAAATTGTGCCTATTGTGCCCGATGAATCGCGCACTTTCGGTATGGAAGGGATGTTCCGCCAGTTGGGCATTTTCTCGCAGGTGGGGCAGTTGTACACCCCACAAGATGCCGACCAGTTGATGTTTTACAAAGAGTCTGCCAGCGGTCAAGTGTTGCAGGAAGGTATCAATGAAGCGGGCGCGATGGCGGACTGGATCGCAGCGGCAACTTCTTATGCCAACCACGGCGTGGCGACTTTGCCCTTCTTTATCTACTACTCGATGTTTGGTTTTCAACGTATCGGCGATTTGGCTTGGGCTGCGGGCGACATGCGCGCACGTGGGTTTATGTTGGGCGGCACGGCAGGGCGCACCACGCTCAACGGCGAAGGCTTGCAACATGAAGACGGTCACAGTCATCTGATGTCGGCCACTATTCCGAATTGCGTGTCCTACGACCCAACTTTCTGCTATGAACTCGCGGTCATCATCCAAGACGGGATGCGCCGCATGTATGTAGAACAGCAAGACGTGTTCTATTACCTCACGGTGATGAACGAAAACTATGCGCATCCCGCCATGCCTCAGGGTGCGGAGGCAGGCATTGTCAAAGGTATGTATTTGTTGAGCGAAAGTAAGGGCAAAGCCAAACAGCCGCATGTGCAATTGATGGGGAGCGGCACGATTTTGCGCGAATCTATCGCGGCGGTTGAGTTGTTGGAAAAAGATTTTGACGTGGCAGCGGACGTATGGAGCGTCACTAGTTTCACCGAGTTGCGCCGCGACGGTATGGATTGCGAACGCTGGAATATGCTGCATCCTGAAGCCGTGCCACGCCTGAGCTATGTTGAGCAATGTATGGCACAACGCAAAGGCCCCGTGATCGCCTCTACCGATTACATGCGCTCTTTTGCCGATCAGATACGCGCTTTCTTGCCTAAGCGTTTCACCGTGCTGGGCACAGATGGCTTCGGTCGTTCGGATACGCGCAAACACTTGCGCGAGTTTTTTGAAGTAAACCGTTATTACATCGCGGTCGCGGCATTGAAGGCGTTGGCGGATGAAGGCACGATTGCGGCATCTGAAGTGAGTCGTGCCATCGCGCTGTATAACATCAATCCAGACAAACCCAACCCAACGACTGTGTAAGTTCAGGAGAGTGACTGTGGTAGAAATCAAACAAGTATTAGTGCCCGACATCGGCAACTACAAAGAGGTGAGCATCATTGAGGTGATGGTCAAAGCGGGTGACACTATTCAGGCAGAAGATAGCTTGATGACGTTAGAAACAGATAAGGCCGCGATGGATGTGCCGTCGCCTTATGGCGGCGTGATTAAAGAGCTGAAAATTAAAGTGGGCGACAAAGTCTCGCAAGGCTCGTTAGTCATGCTGATTGAAACGGGCGATGCGGCAAGCGCACCTGTTGCCAGCCCTACGCCCGTTGCGTCGCCATCCGTTGCGCCTTCAATCCCCGCAGCGGCTATCGAAAATCCTGTTGCAGCAAGTGTGCCGCAGGTCGCTCTGGCAAGTGCTGTGGCGACTACAAAAGCCCACGCCAGCCCAGCGATTCGCCGTTTCGCGCGTGAACTCGGAGTAGATTTGGCGCAAGTCAAAGGCAGCGGTGACAAAGGTCGTGTCACTAAAGATGATGTGCAAAATTTTGTGAAAGCGGCATTGTCCGCACCGCGCGCCAATGCGGGTGGTGGTTTGCAAGTGCTGGATATGCCGATGGTGGACTTTGCCAAGTTTGGTGCGATTGAAATCAAGCCGTTGTCGCGTATTAAAAAAATATCGGGTGCGAATTTGCATCGCAATTGGGTGACCATTCCGCACGTTACACAGTTTGATGAAGCAGACATCACTGAGATGGAAGCCTTCCGCAAACAACTCAGCGCAGAGTACGCCAAGCAAAATATCAAAATGACCCCGCTGGTGTTCTTGCTGAAAGCAGTGGTTAAGGCCTTGCAACAGTACCCAGAATTTAATGCCTCACTGGATGCGAGTGGTGAAAACCTAGTCTATAAAAATTATTTCCATATCGGTGTGGCCGTTGATACACCGGATGGTTTGATGGTGCCCGTGTTACGCGACGTGGATACGAAAGGTTTGGTGCAACTGGCAAAAGAGCTGGGTGAGATTTCCGCCAAAGCGCGTGAGAAAAAAATCACCGCAGCCGATATGCAAGGCGGCTGCTTCTCGATTTCCAGCCTAGGCGGGATTGGAGGCACAGCATTTACCCCCATCATCAACGCGCCTGAAGTGGCAATTCTGGGCGTGTCGCGTTCCAGCATGAAACCCATTTATAAAGATGGCGAATTCGTGCCGCGTTTGATGCTGCCGCTGTCGCTCTCCTACGACCACCGCGTCATCGACGGCGCGTTAGCCGCACGCTTTACCAACTACCT
>JAVHPV010000032.1:0-1027 GCA_036170775.1 Gallionella sp.
CCATCATGGTGTTCGCCTTTGCGCCGTTGGTGGGTTTGCTGTTGGGGCTTTCTTCCATCATCGTGCCTTGGGATACGTTGCTGGTGTCGGTCGCGCTCTACATCATCATCCCAGTCATCCTTGCGCAAATCCTGCGCAAAGTTTTGCTGCGTAACGGGCAAGCAGCATTTGATCTAACTCTAGCTAAGATTGGTCCGTGGTCAATCGCCGCGCTACTGCTGACACTGGTGCTATTGTTCGCCTTCCAAGGCAAAGCCATCGTGGATCAGCCGCTTATCATCCTCATGTTGGCTGTGCCGATCACCATCCAAGTTTACTTCAACTCGGCATTGGCCTATTGGTTGAATCGTCGCTCAGGTGAAGCGCATTGCGTAGCTGGACCGTCGGCATTGATTGGCGCATCCAATTTCTTCGAACTTGCCGTTGCTACCGCGATAAGCCTGTTCGGTTTCGAGTCAGGCGCAGCCTTGGCCACCGTGGTCGGTGTGTTGATCGAAGTGCCCGTGATGCTGAGTGTGGTGTACCTAGTGAAGCGCAGCCAAGGGTGGTATCAATTGGGCAGCTAAGTTTTATGGGCAAAGGACTTTCTGTACACTCAATGCTTGGCGAGCATGGAACGATTGATTTAATCGCGGACAGAAAGCCGTATCTGACAGTGCTAATCCAAGATTGCTTCAATCGCTGGGAATAGCATCCTCTCCTCGAATCGAACATGCGCCGATAAGCACTGACCGAATTCAGCCAATACACCTGCATCATTCCGTTGCAAGCCATTGCACAGTTCACGTAAGAGCCGATGCTCTGCTAGGGTACGGTGCGCCAATGGCTGCCCATTCGTACCGAATAGCTGTGGCAACAATGAGCTTTCCTCGATCTGAAAATGTGGTTCCAGTTCATTCAAGAACGAATGTATGGCGCGCTGACACGCTTTGCCAATGAGTGTTTTATCTGTCGAAAGTGCTGCGCGCTGGCACGCTTTCGCCAACGACAGTGCCGTATGGTGCTCACGCGACAGCGGCTGCAGGAT
>JAVHPV010000033.1:0-4398 GCA_036170775.1 Gallionella sp.
AGTTGACACATTTGCTTGAGTTGGAAAAAGCTCAAGCTAAGGGAGAAAAACCGTGTTAATCAAGGTATCATCCAAGCTGATTTATTTTCATAATTCACTCGTCTATTAAAGGAATCAAAATGTCGAAAGCCCCTAAAGCCGCTGATGCGGGAGCTCCACCTAAAAGTAAAAAAATGCTCATCATTATTATCGCCCTCGTGGTGATTTTGGCAGGAGGAGGTGCAGCAGCCTTCTTCTTGATGAAACCCCACCATCCACCCAAAGGTGCAGAAGGTGAAGCTGAAGCACAAGTGGAAGAACCCACTAAGGATGAACATGCAGCCGCGCCCAAATACATGGAATTGGGCACGTTCACTGCCAACTTGGTGCATGAAGAAGGTGATCGTTATTTGCAAATCACCATTTCACTCAAGCTGTCGAGTCCAGAGATGGAAGAGAAAGTTAAAGCCAGCAACCCTGAAATCTTGCATCGGGTAAATATGCTGTTGCAAAGCAAACGTCCCTCAGAACTCTCGACGGTAGCAGGCAAAGAGCTGTTAGCCAAAGACCTTAAAACACATATTAACTATGTACTCGGTTTTGTGAAAAAAGCCCCTAAAATCGTCACCGCCCCTGAACCAGACAGCACCGCTGAAACGCCTGCGCCACAAAGCAATCATGCCGCCGACGAAGAAGATGATGGCGAATCGCATAAATCCAGCAAAGGGGTTGTTGAAGTGTTATTCACTTCATTCATTATTCAATAAAGATCATGAGCGAATTCCTCTCACAAGATGAAGTCGATTCCCTACTCAAGGGGGTGAATGGCGAGGTAGATCAACCCGCCGAGGACACATCGGCTGCGGGAGGAGTTCGCCCCTACAATTTAGCCTCTCAAGAACGCATCGTGCGTGGGCGTATGCCCACCATGGAAATTATCAACGAGCGTTTTGCGCGACTGTTTCGCATTGGTTTGTTTAACTTCATTCGGCGCACGCCAGAGATTGCGGTCGGTCCCGTACGCGTATTGAAATTTGGCGAATTTATCCGCAATCTGCACGTTCCCACCAATCTCAACATCATTCAAGCCAAGCCATTACGCGGCAATGGCTTATTCATCTTTGATCCCAATCTAGTGTTTCTCATCGTGGATAACATGTTCGGGGGAGATGGTCGTTTTCACACCCGTGTAGAAGGCCGCGAATTCACTCAGACCGAGCAGCGCATCATCCAGAAAATGCTCGCCGTGGTGTTCGAGTCCTATACCAAATCTTGGGAATCGGTGTATCCCTTGGAATTCGAATTTGTACGTTCCGAGATGAATCCGCAGTTCGCCAACATTGCCACCCCCAATGAGGTGGTAATTGTCACCACCTTCGATATTGAGCTAGGGGGTAACGGTGGGGCTTTCCATGTGTGTATGCCCTATTCCATGTTGGAACCCGTTAAAGACCTGCTCTACAGCACCATGCAAGGCGATCACTTGGCGGTTGATAAACGCTGGTTGCAATTGCTCTCCAAACAAGTGCAATCGGCGAGCGTGGAGCTTATCGCCACACTTGGGCAAACCATGGTTACGCTAGAAAAAGTGCTGAAAATGCGCGAAGGGGATGTGATTCCCTTAACGGTGGATGAGAACATCACGGCAGCCGTGGATGGCGTACCCATGATGGAATGTAAATACGGTGTATTCAACAATCAATACGCACTCAAGATTGAAAAGATGCTGACGAGCAGCGAAGGGGAACACCATGAATGATGAAACAGCAACCAGCGAAACAATCAGCGCGGATGATTGGGGCGCAGCGATGGCCGAGCAAGCCACTAGCGAACCAGCCACTAGCGAACCAGCCACCAGCGCAGCAACCGCCGCAGATGACTGGGGGGCGGCGATGGCTGAACAAGCCAAGCCTCATGCCTTTGAACAACTCGGCGCAAGTGGTGCAGGAACGACGCAGAACGATCTCGACATGATTTTGGATATACCCGTTCAGCTGAGCGTTGAACTGGGACGCACCAAGATGCCGATTAAGAACTTGTTGCAGTTGGCACAAGGGTCGGTCGTTGAATTAGCGGGCATGGCTGGCGAACCGTTAGATGTGATGATTAACGGCTTCCTCATCGCACAAGGCGAAGTCGTGGTGGTGAATGACAAGCTGGGCATCCGCCTGACCGACATCATCACACCGTCGGAACGACTGCGCCGACTCAATCGTTAAACCGAGTAAGGACACAGCATGTACCGCCTCTTACTCAGCACCGCTTTGCTCGGTGCACCCGCGTTGGGGTATGCCATAGAAGCAACGCGCCCCGCTTACACCCCGCCGCCCGCAGCGGTCAGCTCTGGCAGCATCATGCAAATTATCTTCAGTTTGCTATTGGTCATCGCGGCGATTGTGCTCGTGGCGTGGCTGCTCAAGCGCATGAACGTTGCGCAACAAGGCAACCCCAACATGCTAAAAGTATTGAGCAGTGTGGCAATCGGGCAACGTGAGCGCATTGTGCTAATTGAAGTTGCAGACACTTGGCTGGTGGTTGGAGTCGGGCCTGGGCAAATACGCACCCTGCATAGTTTGCCACGCACCTCGCTAGACAATACAGAGCCATTGGTTACCCCACCGCAGAACTTTAATGTGTGGTTAAAAAAAATCATTGAGAAACGCAATGCAAGCTAATTGGCACAAATGGCTATTCGCTGGGTTGATGATAGCGTTCCCAGCATACGCACCGGCCGAGACAGGCATCGCAGCACTGACCAGCACGCCCGCTGCGGGCGGTGGGCAAACTTATAGCCTCAGCTTGCAAACCTTACTGATACTCACTTCTCTCAGTTTCTTACCCGCGATCTTACTGATGATGACAGGCTTCACGCGCATCATTATCGTCCTCAGCCTGTTACGTTCAGCACTGGGCACGCCCGCTTCCCCGCCCAATCAAGTGCTCATCGGACTGGCGTTATTCCTCACCTTTTTTGTCATGTCGCCCGTGTTCGACAAAATTTACACCGAAGCTTACTTGCCCTACAGCGAAAATAAAATGGAACTGCAACAGGCGGTGGACACAGGCATCGTGCCGCTGAAAACTTTTATGCTGCGGCAAACCCGCGAAACTGATCTTGCCCTATTCGTCAAAATTTCCAATAGCGAACCCCTGCAAAGTGCCGACCAAGTGCCATTGCGCATCCTTGTTCCTGCTTACGTCACCAGCGAACTGAAAACCGCCTTCCAAATTGGCTTTGTTATTTTTATTCCTTTCCTTGTCATTGATATGGTGGTCGCCAGTGTGCTGATGTCGATGGGGATGATGATGGTGTCGCCCGCCATCATCTCCTTGCCCTTCAAAATCATGCTGTTTGTTTTGGCCGATGGCTGGAATTTGATCTTGGGTTCGCTGGCACAAAGTTTTTACACTTAGAACTGACTTGGCAACTTACGCATAGGAAAGCCCCTGCACCATGACTCCCGAAACCGTCGTTACCCTGGGTCAGCAAGCCATTGAAATGACCTTATTGATTGCCGCACCGATGTTGCTCAGTGCCTTGGTGATCGGCTTGGTGGTGAGCATTTTTCAGGCTGCCACGCAAATCAATGAAATGACACTGTCGTTCATCCCCAAACTATTAGGCATTTTTATCGTCATCATTATCACGGGGCCGTGGATGGTGAACACCTTTGTCGATTACATCCAGCGTCTGTTCAGCAACATTCCTTGGATGGTAGGTTAGTATATCTCATGCTCACCCTGACAAGCGCGCAGATTGACGGTTGGATAGCGATGTTGATGTTTCCACTGGCGCGTATCCTCGCCCTCGTTGCCAGCTCGCCCATTCTTGGCAACAAGCAAATTCCAGTGCGCGTCAAAATTGGTTTATCCGTGTTGCTTGCCATCATCATCGCCCCCACGCTCGCCCCTTATCCCAATGTTGTCGTCGGTTCGGCGCAAGGACTGTTAATCATCGTGCAGCAAATCATTATTGGCATCGCCATGGGCTTTAGTATGCGACTGATTTTTACCGCCATAGAGATGTCTGGCGAATTGGCTGGATTACAAATGGGGCTGGGCTTTGCCAGCTTTTATGATCCGCTCAATGCTTCCTACACCCCCATCGTGGCACGCTGGTTAGGCATGATCGCCGCCTTGGGTTTTCTGGTACTCAATGGTCATTTGTATATGTTGTCGGCACTGGCGGAAAGTTTTCATCGCCTGCCGATTGGCGTAATGTTTCCACATCAAGGCTATTGGGCAGTGGCGAGCTGGGGGGGAAGTATTTTCACCTACGCGGTGCAATTGTCGATGCCGATATTAACGGTACTCTTGATTACCAATCTCGCACTAGGCATTCTGACCAAAGCCGCACCGCAATTAAATCTGTTTGCCGTAGGCTTCCCGATCACATTGGGAATAGGGTTCTTTGTGTTA
>JAVHPV010000034.1:0-1021 GCA_036170775.1 Gallionella sp.
CCCAGAGAGGTCGAAAAAAGGCGGCTGTCTACCAACGGTACGAACGCATCGCTGTAACAAATTTCACCTACCATGACGCTCGCTTGGCAAAACGGACAGCCTTATTCAGCACACTTTGGCGACGTGTATTTTTCTGCCGATTCTGGGTTGCATGAAAAACGTCACGTCTTTCTGCAAGGAAACCATTTAGCGGAACGTTTTGCCGCGCTCGCGCCAAGTGAAAGTTTTGCTGTTGGCGAAACGGGTTTCGGTACGGGGTTGAATTTTCTGTGTGCTTGGCAATGCTTCGAGCACTGTGCGCCCGCTGCAACTAGCCTTGATTTCTTCAGCGTTGAAGCCTTCCCGCTTAACGAAAACGATTTGCGTGCAGCCCTCGCCTTATGGCCTGAGTTGCAGCCCTCTGCCGAGGCTTTGCTGCAAGCATGGCGACGGCGCGTACCCGGCTGGAATCGTTGGACGTTTGCGCACGGTAAAATCCGCCTCACCCTCGCTTTATGCGATGTCAATTTAGCCTTGCCGCAATTGCCCCAAGGCTGCATAGACGCGTGGTTTCTCGATGGTTTTTCCCCCGCTAAAAACCCCGCCATGTGGAGCGAGGCCGTGTTCAATGCCGTTGCGCAAGCCTCACACCGCACCACCACCTGCGCCACCTACAGCAGCGCGGGCTGGGTGCGGCGTGGCTTGCAACAAGCGGGCTTCAATGTAGAAAAAGCGACGGGCTTTGGGCATAAACGCGAAATGCTGCGCGGCATACGAGTTACCTCAGCCCCACCCAAAATACCGCAGCAGCAGCCACCCGATGTCATCGTCATTGGTGGCGGTTTGGCGGGCTGTGCGAGTGCCTACGCCTTGGCACAACGCGGCATCGCAGTCACCTTGCTGGAAGTTTCACCACAACTTGCAGCAGGGGCATCGGGCAATCCGCGTGGCATCCTGCACGCGCGCTTCGGTGCAGGCAACGATCCACTGCATCGCTTTGTGCTCGCCGCTTATGGCTATACGTTAGCTTGGTTGGATCAAG
>JAVHPV010000035.1:0-1328 GCA_036170775.1 Gallionella sp.
AAGCGCAACTCGGTATCAAAGAAGCCGAAGAGCCGCATCACACCTTTATTGAAAATGCCCTTGCCAAGGCTCGCCATGTCAGCCGTGAAAGCGGCTTGCCTGCCTTGGCCGATGATTCTGGACTGTGCGTGAATGCCTTGAAAGGGCTGCCGGGCGTGATTTCGGCGCGTTTTTCAGGTTTACCCAGTAACGATGAACGCAACAACAAAGCGTTGTTGCAAGCCATGCAGCCGCACAGCGACCGTCGCGCGCATTACGCCTGCATACTGGTGTTAATGCGCTCAGCGGGCGATGCACAACCGCTGATCGCGGAAGGTGAATGGCACGGCGAAATCGTGCGTGAGGCGAAGGGGGCCGGTGGCTTTGGTTATGATCCTTTGTTCTGGTTACCTGAATTAAATAAGACTGCCGCCGAATTAACGCATGACGAAAAGCACGCCATCAGCCATCGTGGCAAAGCGATGCAAGTTCTGTTGGACAAGCTGAAAGTGGTGCGCTAAGCGTAGCGTTATCTGCCGTAGGTAAGGCGGAACTCCTTGCGTGATGTTCACCAATGGCGGGTTAGGCCACATTCCTCCGTCTTACCACACCGCCATGATTACTCATACTCTGCAACCCACCTCACTTAAAGCGCAAGCCTTGAACTTTCAGGCATTGCCGCCGTTGTCGTTGTACATCCACATTCCGTGGTGTGTACGTAAATGTCCGTATTGCGATTTCAATTCGCATGAGGCGCGCGGTCAATTTCCTGAACAAGACTATGTTGCCGCGCTAGTGCGCGATCTGGAAATGGCCTTGCCGCAAATTTGGGGGCGTAAGGTCTACACGATATTTTTTGGCGGCGGTACGCCAAGCTTGTTGAGCGGGGCTGCGGTTGCGGAAATTTTGCGCAATGTACGCATGTTATTACCACTCAGTGGCAGTGCCGAGATTACCTTGGAAGCCAACCCTGGCACGGTGGAAGCGGATAAATTCGCGGCATTTCGTGATGCGGGAGTGAATCGCTTGTCGATGGGCATCCAAAGTTTTAACAACGCGCATTTGCAAGCCTTGGGGCGCATTCATTCTGCCGATGAAGCGCGGCGTGCGATAGCCATAGCGCAAGCGCATTTCGATAATTTCAATCTGGATTTGATGTATGCGTTGCCCCAGCAAACGGTGGCTGAAGCCTTGCTAGACGTGCGAACCGCGCTGAGTTTCGCGCCCAACCATCTGTCGTGTTATCACTTAACCCTCGAACCCAATACCGCATTTCATCACCATCCACCCAGCTTGCCAGATGACGATGTGAGCAGTGATATGCAGCAAGGTATTGAGGATTTGCTGGC
>JAVHPV010000035.1:1428-4383 GCA_036170775.1 Gallionella sp.
TGTTCGGCATAGTCCTGCCAATCGGTGGCGACATGCAGATACCCGCCAGGCTTGAGTTTTTGCACTAAAGCGGCAATGAACGGGGCTTGAATTAAGCGACGTTTGTTATGCCGCGCCTTGTGCCAAGGATCGGGAAAGAAAATGTGTACGCCATCCAGTGAGGCATCTGCCAGCATATCGCGCATCACCTCCACCGCATCGTGTTGAATGATGCGGATGTTGCTGATGGCTTGTGCGTCGATGAGCTTGAGCAAATTACCGACCCCAGGGGTGTGTACTTCTAAACACAAATAATCGCGCTCGGGATTGGCCAGTGCAATGGTTGCGGTGCTATCGCCCATGCCAAAACCAATCTCCAATATCTTGGGGGCGGTGCGTCCGAATGCCGCATTCATGTCGAGCAATTGATTGACATAGTCAATGCCAAAGCGTGGCAGCAAAGTTTCCACGGCGCGCTGTTGCGCAGGGGACAATCTGCCTTGGCGGCGTACGAAGCTGCGGATATGCCGCTGGCTGAGGTCAGGGTGATCTGAGTTCATATTTAACTGCGGGTGGCGGCGATAATGCCAGCGGTGGGGGAGCTGGGGCTAGCACTGTAAAGTTTTTTCGGCATCCGTCCTGCTAGATAGGCTTCGCGTCCTGCTTGTACGCCTTTTTTCATCGCGGAGGCCATCAACACAGGATTTTGCGCACCTGCAATCGCGGTATTCATCAATACCCCGTGGCAACCTAACTCCATCGCAATTGCGGCATCTGAAGCCGTGCCCACACCCGCATCGACAATCACTGGCACGCTGACTTTATCCATGATGAGTTGCAGATTCCACGGATTCAAAATGCCCATGCCCGAACCGATGAGTGAGGCCAGCGGCATGATGGCGACACAGCCGATGTCTTCCAGCTGTTTGGCAATGATGGGATCGTCGGAGGTGTAGACCATCACCTGGAAGCCATCCGCCACCAAAGTTTTCGCGGCAGCGAGGGTTTCAATCACATTGGGATAAAGCGATTGTGGATCGCCCAAGACTTCCAATTTAACCAAGCTGTGACCATCCAACAATTCACGCGCCAAGCGCAAGGTGCGCACCGCATCGTCGGCACTGTAGCAACCCGCAGTGTTGGGCAGATAAGTGAATGCTGACATTGGCACGGCATCCAGCAAACTCGGTTCATTGGGATTCTGTCCGAGGTTGGTACGACGTATTGCAACGGTGACAATCTCCGCGCCGCTGGCATCCAGTGCAGCGCGCGTTTCGGTGAAATCTTTATATTTTCCCGTGCCCACTAACAGGCGTGAGTTATACGATTTTCCAGCAATCACTAATGGATCGTTCATGACATTCCTTTGATAAATAAGCCCTACTCAAGTGAGTGGTGGGCTTTGAAAATAGGTTGAGCCGCAGCGCAAACTCGATTGAAGATGAACTACTTGGACTCAACCACCGCCCACCGCAACCACCACTTCGATCTGATCTCCTGCGGCTAATGACACACTGGAAAACGTGCTGCGCGGCACAATTTCGCCATTCCGTTCTAGCGCGATGCGTTTGCCTGTGTAACCGAGCAAATCAATCAGCGAGGCGACTGTACTGTGGGCTGGAATTTGACGCATTTCGCCATTGATCGTTAAGTTAATCACCATACTGTAAAGTCCGTGTTAGAATTCGCGCCGCATTTTACACGCGGGTGTAGTTCAATGGTAGAACGGCAGCTTCCCAAGCTGCATACGAGGGTTCGATCCCCTTCACCCGCTCCAAATCCCCCTCTGTTGTGACCTTGTGTTTAATCCTTGAATGCTTCTGCGGCGACTGTTGGCTGTTGGTCGTGCATCACGATGCGTGTTACAAACCAGATGGCGAGCAAGTTGGCCAGAATCGCCACATATCCCACCCACTCGTAATGAACAATTTTCCCTGCGCTATCTTGGCTGATGAGATAACCCGCAAGCGTGGCCGCCAGCCCCATAGACAATGATTGCGTGGTGGAATGGAGCGACATAAACGTACCACGTAATTTAGGCTGTGCTGCGGAGGTGATGACCGCCATCGCGGGGATGAAGCGACCGGATACCAGCACAAAAAATATCGTGGTAAACACTAACCATAGCCACAGCGGGGCAGCGGTGGTGCAAGTAATCAGCAAGATGGGCAGGGTGGCGGCAAAAGCCACCAGCCGATAAACCCGCACCTTGCCGTGTAGATCGGCATGATGCCCAATAAAACGCGCACTAAACAGTGTAGCCGCGCCACCTGCCAAATAGATTAAGGGCACATCATGCTGACTGATATTGATATTGTGTACCGCATACAGGGTGATGTAAGGAATCACGCTAAACCCTGCAAAAATAATCAGCGCGGAAAATAGCAAGGCACGACGGTGATTCGCATCACGCAACACGCTAAAAATGGCAGCGAAAGGATGGCGTTGGGTATCTCTGCTGATATGTCCTCGCAACTCTGGCAGGTTGCGCACACCAATTGCAATGAACAGCACAACCAAGGTAGCGATAAATACAAACGGTGCGCGCCAGCCCAAGTGATTCGCCAGCCACAGTGAAATAGGCACCCCCGCCACGGTGGAAATCGAAAACGCCATCGAAATCAAGCTGCCTGCTTTGGCGCGTCGTGCAAAAGGAATCACATCGCCCACCATGGTCTGCACCAATGCCCCCAACACCCCGCCGAATGCACCCGCCAAACCACGCGCAATCAGCAGCGTTAGATAACTGGGAGCCAGTGCGCAGCTTAAGGTGGCTAAACCAAACAAACTGAACATCACTAACGTCAGTCGCTTACGTTCAAAGCGATCGACGAAGGTTGCCGCAAATAGTCCTGACAACGCCGCGCTAAAGCTATACGAAGCCACCAGCAAGCCAAACTGATGCGTACTGATACCAAACACCTCAATAAATATCGGGCCGAGCGGCATCATAATCATGAAATCCAGCACATGACT
>JAVHPV010000036.1:0-1020 GCA_036170775.1 Gallionella sp.
AATTAGGAGAATGTTATGAAAATGGTCGTCGCTATCATCAAGCCGTTCAAGCTCGACGAGGTGCGTGAAGCATTGTCCGCGATTGGCGTGCAAGGCATCACCGTGACCGAAGTCAAAGGTTTTGGTCGGCAAAAGGGGCACACCGAGTTATATCGCGGTGCGGAATATGTGGTGGATTTTTTGCCTAAAGTGAAAGTGGAAGCGGCGGTACAGGCCGCGATGCTGGATCAAGTCTTGGAAGCCATTGAAAAATCAGCCAACACGGGCAAGATTGGTGACGGCAAGATTTTTGTATCCGAAATTGAACAAGTGATCCGCATCCGCACCGGTGAGTCCGGCGTGGATGCCTTGTAAGGAGAACACCATGAAGAAATTATTTGCAGTCTTTACCTTGGTGGCGGTGCTGTGTGGCCTATCCACTTCCGTGCTGGCAGAAGATGCAGTGAGTGCTGTGGTTGAAAGCGTTTCTGCGGTTGCGGAAACGGTAGCTCCTGCGGCTGATGCTGTCGCCGCCGTTGTTGCGCCTGTGCAAGCGGAGATTCCCGTTGCTGCACCTGTGCCAAACAAAGGCGATACTGCTTGGATGTTAACTGCCACGCTGTTGGTAATCTTGATGTGCATCCCTGGCTTAGCCTTGTTCTACGGCGGTCTGGTGCGTAGCAAGAACATGCTGTCCGTCTTGATGCAAGTGTTCAGCATTTTCGCGCTGATCACCGTGCTGTGGGCGATTTACGGCTACTCGCTGGCGTTTACGACAGGTAATGCCTTTATTGGTGGCTTCGACCGCTTATTCCTGAAAGGTATCTTTGATCCAGTGACGGGCGCAGTTGCTAACGCCGCCACTTTCAGCAAGGGCGTAGTCATCCCCGAGTTCGCATTCGTCGCGTTCCAAGCAACTTTCGCTGCGATCACCGTGGCATTGGTGGTGGGGGCATTCGCAGAGCGTATGAAGTTTGGCGCAGTGTTGTTGTTCTCGGCACTGTGGTTTACCTTCGCTTACTTGCCGATCGCACACATGGT
>JAVHPV010000037.1:0-4368 GCA_036170775.1 Gallionella sp.
CAAGATGGAGGACATGAAATGTTGGCTCAAACAGGAAGTGGCTACGGCGATGGAACCCGGCTTCAGTAACCCGCTGGCGATCAAAGACGGCATCTTGAGTGTGCTGACGGCGCAAGTGACTTTGCTGCCCAGCCAGCAAGATTTTTTGGTGGAAGGCCAGGACACCTTGTTAGAAGCCGCGATGCGTGCGGGTATCTCGCTCAATTATGGTTGCAGTGGCGGCAACTGTGGTTTGTGCAAGGCCAAGGTGGTGGCAGGCCAAGTGAAAAAGACGCGTTACCACGATTTTCCATTGTCCGCGAAAGAGCAGGAACAAGGCTTCGTGTTGATGTGTAGCAATACCGCTGTGAGCGACATCACGTTAGAGGCCTCGGTCACGGGCAGTGTGCAAGAAATTCCATTCCAACAAATCGCGGCTACAGTCAAAGCACATGCATTGCTGACAGACGAAGTGATGTTGCTACACCTGCAAACACCGCGCAGCCAGCGCTTGCGTTTTCTCGCGGGGCAAAAAGTCACGCTCAAAGTGGGCAATTCGTTCACCGCTGAATTGCCTATCGCCAGCTGCCCGTGCGATGACCGCAATCTGCTCTTTCACGTGAGGCAACTCGCAGGCAATTTGTTTTCGGACTACGTGTTTGAACACTTGAAGAATGGCGAGATCGTTGAGGTGGAGGGACCGCAAGGAGAATTCATCCTGCACGAGAAGACCGAGCGCCCTGTGTATTTCTTCGCTTTCGACGGCGGATTTGCGCCCATCAAGAGCCTGGTCGAACACGCCATGTCGCTGGAGATAAACGACATCCACCTGCATTGGATTGCTTCAGACGCTGCGCAGCTCTACTTGAGTAACGTGGGGCGCGCATGGGGGGATGCCTTGGATAATTTCCATTATTCGGAGCATCTGGCGGGCTTCGATCTGCGCGTGCTCGGCGCGCAGCGCGAGGGGCTGTTGTTGCAGCACCTGCAAGCACTGAATGCGTCCAACCTAGACATTAGGGCGGGCGATGTTTATCTGGCCGGGCCTGAAGCTGCCGTTGCGGTGGCAGAGAAATTATTTTTGAGTCTGGACATGCCTAAATCGCGTGTCTTTGTTGAAGTCGTTAGATGAACCACTAAGGAGAAGCGTGATGAAGATCCAGAAATTCTTGCTGTCTGCACTGTTGCTGTCCGCCACCACCGCCACGTTCGCGGCGGATGTGTTGTTGAAACCCTTTGTGCTGGCTTCCAAGGGGGCGGGAACCGTGGCTGAGAAATCCGCTCAAGTTAAAGCGGCACTGACTAATGCGGGCTTCACCATCGCGGGTGAATACGCGCCTTATACGGGGGCTCAGGTCATCGTCGTCACTAACGACGAACTCAAGAGCAACGCGGCGGCCAGCGAGTTTGGTGCTTACGGTGCAGTGCAGCGCGTATCCCTTACCGAGGCGGGAAAAGATGTACAAGTGAGCTATACCAACCCGATCTACATGTCGCAGGTGTATCGCATGAAGGGCGACCTCGCCAATGTGGCGGCGACTTTGGCAAAGGCACTGGGTAGGGTGGAAGAGTTCGGCGCACAGGGAATGACGGCGAAGCAAGCGCGCAAGTATCACTATACCTTCGGGATGGAATATTTCGATGAACCCAGTGTGTTAGCCGAATACGGTAGCTACGAAGAAGCGGTACAAGCGGTGGATACCAAGCTGGCGAACAACAAGAACGGGGTGTCTAAAGTGTATCGCGTGGATGTACCCAGCAAGAAAGAAAGTGTGTTCGGGGTCGGTATAAAGGGTGGCGAAGGCACGAAATATCGGGATGATCGTTTCATCATGTCCGAGATTGATTTCCGTGAGGTGAAGTCCACTGCACATCTGCCTTACGAGGTGTTGGTCTCGGGCAACAAGGTGTATGCCTTGTACGCGCGTTTCCGCATCGCCATCAACTTCCCCGATCTGTCCATGATGGGTAAGAACAGTTTTATGAACATTATGAAGACACCCGAGGCAATCCGCGAGGCATTGCAGAAAACGGTGCAGAAATAAGTGATTGGAGGGTTAGCTATGAGCGCAGCATTATTCGAGGCAGTGAATCGCGGGGATGCAAAGGCGGTGCAGCAGTTATTGTCTGCTGGAGCGGAGGTCAACGCGCTGGATGAGGCGGGTTGGACACCGTTGGCGAGAGCGGTGTATCAGCCAGAGTTGAAACACGGCTTCCTAGAGGTCGTGCAAGTGCTGATCGAAGCGGGTGCGAACCTAGAGGCGACCATCGGCTATGCGGTGCGCCCGCTGATGTTGGCGGCGGGGTATGGCGAGACGGACATCGTTGATCTATTGATCCGCTCCGGTGCGGATGTCTTGGCCAAGAACGAGGGTGGCTTCACCGCGCTGATGATGGTGAAGCAGAAGCATTACGTTGATGTGGTTAACCTGCTGCACGAAGCCGAGCAAATGGCCGGGTTGGGTGAGGGCAGCTGTGCCAGTAAGAACGCACCCAACAGCAACGTCATCACTTTCCTAAAACGCACTTAAACAAGACACGAGACCCCATGGCCTATTTCATCTATCGAATCAAAACGCAGCCCATTAAGATGTTAGAAAAAATTGAACAGCATGATGTTTATCGTGCCGCTTCCGATAGAGTGAAATCTTTGCGTGCGGAAGAGGTCGCCCAAGGTTCGCAGGCACTCATCAAAATGATTCACGCGGACAGCGAGCTACAGGCGGAAGACCTGTTAAATCAGATACGAGAACCCCTGCCCGAACTTGGGGATGACTGACGCGTGGCATGGATGAGTCTGCTTATAAACAGGCCCGTGCTTCCTGGTCTGAACGGGGTTGCGCATTTGAAAAAACCGTACTCACAAAATGTGTGTATTGTTCGCAAGTAGAGAAGCACAATCTGGCTGAACGCGAAGTGGTGCTATGTCAGGATGCCGCGCTCAGAGCAAGATGCATTACTTTCTATGGTCTGCTACGTTCCAACTTCACTTTTGCATTAGGGCTAACCCACGCGGACGATTTTCTCACGCATGCGCAGGAGATGCGTTTGCAATGCGGAGGTCTGAAGGGATTGCGCTACGTGGTGTGCGGGGAAGACGAGGTGTCGGATGTGGCGGCACTGTTGGATGAAGCGGGGCAACGCTACGGCGAGCTCAAACAGTTTCCGTATCGAGAAATCGTGGTGGCTGCGCGGGAACATTACCATTACCGGCGATAATGTAGGGAGCGCGACTTCTCTGTAACAGAGGGTAGTCGCAGTGTTAAATTTGAATCATCAAACGATAAGAGGTAGGCATGAGCATGAATGAAGCAGAGGTACAAAACGCGTTGAAGAATCTGATTGACCCAAACACGAAGAAGGATTTCGTCAGCGGCAAATCTGTGAAGAACATCAAAGTGAATGGCAACGATGTATCCTTGGACATCCTGCTGGGCTATCCCGCCAAGAGCGTGTGGGGCGAGATACAAAGCTTGGTGGAAGGCCATCTCAAGGCCTCCTTGGCGGGCGTAGGTAACGTCAAGGCCAATGTCAGCAGCAAGGTCGTGCCGCATGCGGTGCAGCGCGGCGTGAAGCTGGTGGATGGCGTGAAGAACATCATCGCAGTCGCCAGCGGCAAGGGCGGCGTGGGCAAGAGCACCACGGCGGTTAATCTGGCTTTGGCCTTGGCGGCTGAAGGTGCGCGTGTCGGCGTGATGGATGCGGACATCTACGGCCCGTCACAACCCACCATGTTGGGCATCAGCGGGCAGCCTGATTCCGAAGACGGCACCATGATGAATCCGATGACCAATCATGGCCTGCAAGTCATGTCTATCGGATTTTTGATCGATGGAGACACGCCGATGATCTGGCGCGGTCCGATGGCAACGCAAGCACTCGATCAATTGTTGCGCAAGACCAAGTGGGACAACCTCGACTATCTGGTGGTGGACTTGCCCCCCGGCACAGGCGACATCCAATTGTCACTTGCGCAGACCGTGCCCGTCACCGGTGCTGTGATCGTCACCACGCCGCAAGACATCGCGCTGCTGGATGCACGCAAAGGACTCAAGATGTTCGAGAAGGTTGATGTGAAGATCATTGGCATCGTGGAGAACATGAGCACCCATATCTGCTCCAACTGCGGACACGAAGAGCATATCTTTGGTGCCGGCGGTGGCGAGAAGATGTGTGCCGATTACAGCGTGGAGTTCTTGGGTGGTTTGCCGCTGGACATCCGCATCCGTGAGCAAAGTGATTCGGGTATCCCAACCGTGGTGGCCGAACCCAATAGCAATTTGACTAAGGTGTATCAGCAGATTGCACGCCGCGTGGCGGTGAAGATCGCCGACATGGCACAAGACCACAGCGCGGCCTTCCCCAAGATCGTGGTGCAGAACACCTAAG
>JAVHPV010000038.1:0-4365 GCA_036170775.1 Gallionella sp.
CGCGCCAAGGCTTAGAACTTGAGTGCGGAGAATACTTTTTTCGCTAACGAACCCGTAGCTTGTAGCGGGTTAGCGCGGATGGCTTTTTCTTGTTCGGCCATCATCACAAACAGTCCATCCATGGCTTTGCGCGTGATGTAATCATCAAGCTTGGCATCTTTCGCATCGACCAAACCGAATTGAACCCCTTTGCCCGCGAACTGATCATATTTTTCTGCCAGTTTCACTTTTTGCATAGATTTGTTGACGATAGGTTTGAACTTGCCTGCCAACGCCTCTTCCGTATTTTTGCGGAAGTATTGTGTGGCTGAATCGTTGCCACCCATCAAAATGCCCTTGGCATCTTCCACAGTCATTTTTTTCACTGCACCGACCAGCAGTGTTTTGGCTTCAGGTACAGCGGCTTCGGCAGCGCGGTTCATTGAGGTGGTCAGGTCGTCGGCATAGCTGCCCATACCGAACTTGCGCATCAGTCCGTCGGCTTGTTGCAGGCTATCAGGTAAGGGAATGCGCACTTTGTTGTTGCCGAGAAAACCGTCAGGCTTTGCGAGACTGGCGACGGCAGTTTCCGCCCCTTGGGTCAGGGCTTGTTTGAGGCTACCGACTTGATCCTTGTTGCTGATGCCCGACAGGCTCGCGGCAGAAATTGTAGGCGCAACTGCTACGGGAGCTGGTGTGGCGGGTGTTGCCGCAGCGGGGGCTGGGGCAGCTTGTTGTGGCAGTGCTCCGCCTAATTTCCCCAGTGATTCTTTGTTGACTAAGCCGCCTAAATCAAAGGCGTTGGCGGGGGTAACACAGAGTGCGATAGATGCAACGAGAACACTACGAACAAAATGCTGTTTCAACATGTTTTATCTCCTTAAGTTGTGATTTCGCACCTTGGGTTGCCCTGATAAGGTGCGACCTATTTCTTTTTTGGCATATACAAATCGGTAATGCTGCCTTCAGCGATTTCTGCCGCAAAGCCCAGCGTTTCCGACAAAGTTGGATGCGGGTGGATGGTTAAGCCAAGGTCTTCCATATCTGCGCCCATTTCCAATGCCAACACCGCTTCGGCAATCAGTTCACCCGCATTTGTTCCAACAATGCCAGCACCCAAAATGCGGCGGGTATGAGGGTCGAGCAGCAATTTAGTTGCACCTGCTTCCGCATCCATTGCTAAAGCACGCCCAGATGCTGCCCAAGGGAAGGCAGCTTTTTCGTATTCGATGCCCTGTGCTTTGGCTTGTGTTTCAGTCAACCCCATCCAAGCAATTTCAGGATCGGTGTAAGCCACCGAGGGAATCGTTAGTGGCTCAAAAGCCGCGTGATGGCCTGCGATGACTTCAGCGGCAACCTTGCCTTCATGGACAGCTTTATGCGCCAGCATCGGGTCACCGACGATGTCGCCAATCGCAAAAATGTGCGGCACATTGGTGCGCATTTGGATATTGACGGGGATAAAACCGCGTTCATTCACGGTGACACCTGCCGCCTCTGCACCAATATCACGGCCATTCGGGCGACGACCTACCGCCATCAAAATGCGGTCATAGAGCTGCGCTTCTGCGGGGGCTTGCTCGCCTTCAAAGTGGGCTTTCAACCCCTCTGAAAGTGCCTCGATTTTCGTGACTTTGGTTTTTAGATAAATCGCTTCGTAACGTTTTTCGATACGTTTATGCAGTGGCCGCACCATGTCACGGTCTGCTCCAGGAATCAGGCCGTCGGCGAGTTCTACCACGCTCACCTTGCAGCCGAGCGCGTCATACACGGTAGCCATTTCCAGACCGATGATGCCGCCGCCGATGATTAACATGCGCTTGGGTAGCTCTTGCAATTGCAATGCGCCCGTGGAGTCGATGATGCGTGCATCGTCATAAGGGAAACCCGGAATACGTGCCACGCTGGAACCGGCAGCGATAATGGCGTGATCAAAGCTAATCGTTTTTGCACCCTCGCTGGTTTCAACTAACAGCGTGTTCGGTGAAGTGAATTTTGCCGTGCCTTGCACCACTTGCACCTTGCGTTGTTTGGCGAGCTGTTTTAGTCCGCCCGTGAGCTTGCTGATGACACTTTCTTTCCAGCCGCGAATTTTGTCGATGTTGATACTCGGCTTGTTGAACGTGACACCGTGATGTGCCACTTCCTCTGCCTCACTAATAACTTTGGCGACGTGCAGCAAGGCTTTTGAAGGGATGCAACCCACGTTCAAACAGACTCCGCCCAAGCTGGCATGTTTTTCCACCAGCACCACCTGCTTGCCCAAATCTGCGGCGCGGAAAGCGGCGGTGTATCCGCCAGGGCCTGCCCCCAGCACTAACACTTCAGCGTGAATATCGCCCTTGCTAAATGGGGTCGATGTTGGCACTGCAACAGAACTTGCCGCGCTGGGGGATGGGGTGGTCGCCGCCGCTATGGCTGCGACAGGCGGAGTGGGCGTTGTGTTGGCAGTGCTTTGTGCTTGTGCGGCAGATTCCAACAACAGGATGACGCTACCTTCACTCACCTTGTCCCCGACTTTAACGCTGATTGACTTGACGATACCTTCCGCAGGGCAGGGTACTTCCATGGCGGCCTTGTCGGTTTCCAGTGTCAGCAAGGGCTGTTCAGCGGTCACACTATCGCCCTCTTTGACCATTACCTCGATCACTAACACATTCTTGAAATCGCCAATGTCTGGCACTTTGACTTCGATCATTTGACTCATGCTATTTTTCTCCACGTTACTTGCCTTGTCGTTCCCGCGCAGGCGGGAATCCAATGCTTTTATTTAAGATACCTTGTGTTGTCTCCGCGTTGCGGAGAATTATTTTATTGACTGGGTTTCCGCTTTCGCGGGAACGACGGTCGTTAAACCCTAATCTGCCCATTTCCTAAAACAATAAATTTCTGCGAGGTCAGACCTTCTAGCCCAACCGGCCCGCGCGCGTGAATTTTGTCAGTTGAGATGCCGATCTCTGCGCCTAGCCCGTACTCAAAACCATCCGCGAAACGGGTGGATGCGTTCACCATCACGCTGGCGGAATCGACCTCGCGCAGGAAGCGCATCGCCTTGCTGTAGTTCTCGGTGACGATGCTGTCGGTGTGTTGTGAGCTATAGGTGTTGATGTGTTCTATCGCCTCATCCAAATTCGCCACGATGCGCACGCTCAAGATCGGGGCAAGATATTCGGTGTGCCAATCTTCTTCCGTCGCTGCTTTCATTTGTGCCACTAACTTTTGTGCAGCGTCATCGCCGCGTAGCTCTACACCTTTCTGGGTGTAGATAGCGCACAGTTCGGGCAACACTTTCGCTGCGACGCTCGCATTCACCAGCAGCGTCTCCATCGCATTGCACACGCCGTAACGGTGTGTCTTGGCATTGTCGGCGATGCGGATGGCTTTCTTCAAATCGGCATCGTCGTCGATGTACACATGGCAGATGCCGTCCAAATGTTTGATGACAGGCACTTTGGCTTCTGCCGAAATGCGTGCGATGAGGCTTTTCCCGCCGCGCGGCACGATCACATCCACATACTCTTTCATCGTGACGAGCTCTCCCACCGCTGCGCGGTTGGTGGTATTCAACACTTGCACCGCCGTCTCAGGCAGCCCCGCTTCGCGCAAGCCTTGATGCACACAAGCCGCGATAGCTTGATTGGAATGGAGGGCTTCCGAACCGCCGCGCAGGATGCAGGCATTGCCCGATTTCAAACACAGCCCAGCGGCATCTGCCGTCACGTTTGGACGTGATTCATAGATGATGCCGATGACACCGAGCGGCACGCGCATCTTGCCGACCTGAATACCAGAAGGACGATAGCTCATGTCCGTGATTGCCCCGATGGGATCAGTGAGAGAGGCAATCTGTTGCAAACCAGCGGCCATACTTTGGATAGTTTTTTCGCTCAACGTCAGACGGTCCAGTGCGGCTGTATCCAAACCATTCGCTTTGGCAGCGGCCACGTCGTGTGCATTGGCGGCGAGCAGCTTGCTGCTATTCAGCAAAAGCGCGGTGGCGATATTTTCCAGCGCGCGATTCTTCGCGTTGGTGTCGGCTTGCGCCACGATGCGAGAAGCGGCACGTGCCTGCTGTCCCACCCTTTTCATGTATTGCTTGATGTCTTCCATGATGTTCTCAGTATTGCGAGTGGCGCGCATTTTAGCATCCTGCTTGCGCTAGAATGCGCGCCTCATGTTTGTCATTCCTGCGAAAGCGGGAATCCAGCTAAAAAATTAGGCTGCGCAGCAGACAAAATGGATTTATTGGGATTTTAATGAGACTCAAACCCCTCCCAGCCTCCCCTTGTCAGGGGAGGAGCAGGCTTCGCTCTCCCCCTGACAAGGGGGAGTTGGAGGGGGTTAGGTTCTTAAAGAATTTCTATTTTTATTGAATAACTGGATTCC
>JAVHPV010000039.1:0-1015 GCA_036170775.1 Gallionella sp.
GAGGCACTCGGTTGCTGTTGTTCTTTAACAAACACGCTGGGCTTAGGAATCGCTAAATGTACCCGTGCGCTAGCGACTGAGCCGATGGTTTGTACCGAACGCGCCAACTCCCCTTCCAATGCGCGTTGAAAATTGACTTGTTCGGCAAACTGGGTGATGCCGAAACGTTGGTTATCCATTAACTCAAAGCCCACCGTGCCGCCTTTCGGCAAGCCTTGCGAGGCGAGTTTCAAACGTGCTTCATGCACTTGATTGGCGGGAATCATCAATGCCCCGCCCCCTTCCGCAAATTTGTAGGGAATATTGAGTTGTTGCAAAGATTCGACAATCGCCCCGCCGTCACGGTCAGAAAGATTGCTATACAGCACACGGTAATCAGGGGTTTGTTGCCACAACCACATGCCCGCCAGCAAGGCGATGAGTGCCGCAATACCCACTCCCAAGCCTATCTTTTGCTGGAACGTCAGCTGTTCAAAGCGATTTGCGGTTTTGCTATCGGTATCGGCCATGATGATCTTTTGTTCTGCCTGAAAGCCACGAGGGCACTGCACGCATTATCAACTTAGCTAGGTTGGGTGAAGGGGCGAATAAACCGTAAAACCCCGTTCTTTTCTGAGCATGGCAAACAGCAGCCTACGCGTATCGTGGCATCAACTTGGAGAAGGAGAGCATCATGAGTTCTGTGAATATGAATACTGCTGCGATAGACAACCTGTTATCACAAATGCGCGTTGCCGCAGCTTCTGCTGGATTGCGCGACAGCTCGGCAGTTGCACAACCCAATAAAGTAGATTTTGCCAATGTCCTGAAAAGCTCGTTGGATGGTGTGGCAAAAGCTCAAGCAACTTCTGAGAACATGCAAAAAGCTTTTGTGTTGGGGGATGACAAGGTGAGTTTGAGCGACACCATGATTGCCATGCAGAAATCAGGCGTGAGTTTCCAAATGGCCGTGCAGACACGCAACAAAGTGGTGCAGGCATACAACGATATTATGAATATGCAGGTGTAGCAATAA
>JAVHPV010000040.1:0-1013 GCA_036170775.1 Gallionella sp.
ATCGAGCAACAACGACTCAGCAATCAAGTGGCCGAACTCAGCTCGCTGTTAGCGTCGGAACGTACCCAGCATGAAGAAAAACTACAGTTACTCAGAAATGCCGAAGAACAACTCAGCAATCGTTTCAAAATGCTTGCCAGTGAAATTCTGGAAGATAAAAGCAAACGCTTCACCGAGCAAAATCAGACTAACCTCAACCAGTTGCTCGAACCGCTCAAAGTCAAACTTGGCGAATTTCAAAACAAAGTGGAAGAGGTCTACATCAATGAAGGCAAAGACCGCTCTGCCCTCACTGAGCAAGTCAAAAACCTGCTGGCATTAAATAATCAACTGTCCAAAGATGCGCATAACCTGACCAGTGCGTTAAAAGGCCAAGCAAAGACGCAAGGCAACTGGGGCGAGTTGATTCTAGAGCGCGTTTTGGAAGCCTCAGGATTGCGCAAAGACCACGAATACACCGTACAAGAAAGTCATACGCGTGCCGACGGCTCACGCGCGCAACCCGATGTCGTCGTGCATTTACCTGAAGATCGGCATTTGATTGTGGATGCCAAAGTTTCTCTCACCGCTTATGAAGAACACGCCAATGCCGAGACTGAGGCATCCCGCAATGCCGCGCTAAAACACCATTTGGATTCGGTGCGTGCGCATATCAAAGAGCTGGCAGAAAAAAATTATCAGCAGCTATATGGCTTGCAATCGTTGGATTTTGTGCTGATGTTCATTCCCGTTGAACCTGCTTTTATGCTGGCGATTGCCCACGATGCCGAATTATGGCAAGAAGCCTGGAAAAAAAATGTACTACTGGTCAGCCCCAGCACCTTGCTGTTCGTGGTGCGCACCGTCGCGCATCTCTGGCGACAAGAACAGCAAAATCGTAATGCCCAAGAAATTGCCACGCGCGGTGCGGAGCTGTACGACAAACTGGTGGGATTCGTGGAAGATTTCGACAAAGTGGGCGAACGTCTCAATCAGGCCAAAGACGTATACGACAAAGCCTATGGCAAGTTTAC
>JAVHPV010000041.1:0-1011 GCA_036170775.1 Gallionella sp.
AATATCGCCTGGTATACGACCAGGAGAACGATCAAGCGTGGTTTTACAACAAAAAATCAAAGAAGTTAGCAGGGTTTATCGGCCAATAAATTTTATCGTGTTATCACTGACGCTTTTCTGTGGATAGCCTCGTGTTATCACTGACGCTTTTCTGTGGATAGCCTCGTGTTATCACTGACGCTTGCCTCGTGTTATCACTGACGCTTTTCCCCCGCCAAGCCAATAACCACGTGGCTTCCAAAAAGCTTAACACGCGCGCGTCTTTTAACTCTTTATAATCTTTAACGTAAAACCTCCGCGCCATTCCCAAAGTTAGGCGAAAACACGGGGCAACCCCTTCGGGGATTTCCCCCACCTTCGGCGGCTCCCCCTTCCCCAAAACCAATAATGCCAGGCTACGCCTGAATCTTTCTTCGCACTCACGGGCTGCGCGGCTAGTCGCCTTGCAAAGCAGCGGCATTGCAAACAGCATCGCAACTCATTACAGACAGTCAAAACCAGTTTTGCAGAAGGGTGGATGAACAACGAGCAGCGCAACGATGCTTGCGCATCGAAGAACGGTTTGTACAAGTTTGCAGACAGCCCATGCGGGCTAGTGCCAAAACCTCACCGCTCCGTTGAAAGTTGATAATTTACTATTCGGTCCCGTAAGTTCTTTCAGCTCTAGGCTGGGGATTCAATGTTCCGAACCCTGCGAAGGCGCTCCCGCGCTATCCGTCTCGCCCCCGTAAGTCGGGACTGTTCACACTTGCCATGGCTGGCGTTTCGGGCTACTGCTCCCCAGAAAATACCTTGATAGCGTATAACCTGACCTGCTCGTCGATACCTTCAATCGTGGCCGCATGCATCAACATTGCTTCTGCCACCAGGGAAATATCCGGCTTGCGCCCCCCCAGTAATTTCCGCATCTGCTTCTGTACCGACCGTACTGACTCAAAAGCCGTTTGAGATACCCGGATTTTTTTGAGACCGTCATCCTCCACGTCCAGCTTGTGAAGTTCTCCAGCTCGG
>JAVHPV010000042.1:0-4329 GCA_036170775.1 Gallionella sp.
AAATGGTCAATGTCCAAGCCGCGTGCAGCAACATCGGTCGCTATCAACACGCTCACCGCGCCCTGTTTGAAGGCCGTCAAGGCTTGCAGACGCTCTAACTGGCTCTTGTCACCATGAATCGCATCAGCCGCGACCCCCTCGCGTTGCAATTGCCTAGCCAAGCGACTGGCGGTGAGTTTGGTTTTGGTAAAGACAATGGCTTGCGTAGCATCGCTACCACGCAGCAGTTGCGCCAATAGCGCGTGCTTGTATTCATGCCCGACCAAATAGACTTTTTGCGTCACATTTTCGGCAGTGGCATTGCTGCGTGCAACTTCGATTAAAGTTGGATTACTCAAAAACTCAGCGGAGAGTTTTTTGATTTCGTTCGAGAATGTCGCAGAGAACATCAGGTTTTGTCGCATCTTGGGCAAAAGCGCAAGAATGCGTTTCAGATCGGGCATAAAGCCCATATCCAACATGCGATCCGCCTCATCCAGCACCAGCATTTGTACTTGATTCAACTGCACCGATTTCATTTCGATATGGTCAAGCAAGCGACCTGGGGTGGCGACCAAAATTTCCACGCCATTTTTCAAATGCGGGGTTTGCGTTTTGATGTCTACCCCACCGTATACCACCAAGGAACGTAATCGGGTGTGCTTGGCGTAGGCCTTGATACTTGCTTCCACTTGGATGGCCAACTCGCGGGTCGGCACTAACATCAAGGCGCGCACGGGGTGGCGCGCGGGCGAAGTGCTGGGCGTGGCAAACGGAAGTAATTTTTGCAACACCGGCAGCGCAAACGCAGCGGTTTTGCCTGTCCCCGTCTGTGCGCCCGCCATCAAGTCGCGGCCTTGCAAGACTAGGGGGATCGCTTGTGCTTGAATCGGGGTGGGGGTGAGATAGCCAGAATCAGTCAATGCTTTCAGCAGTTCTGGTGCCAAGTTTAGGTCGGCGAAGCTAACGGTGTTCAATATGATTTCTCTTCAAAGTATTTTTGTGCAGGCGGCATTATACGCCCCCGACTTTATTCAGCTTTGCGTTGTTCCATTAGCTGAATTCTTTGACCAAATGCTGCTGGCGACGACTGATAGCCAACAACTCAGGAATCCCTTTGAGTCTAACCATCCAACCGCTACCCTCTGCCTCGTCGCCGCCTCTCTCAAAGCCTGCAATAGCTTGCTTGGCAACCAAACAGTTACGATGAATGCGTACAAAGCGTGCGGCGAATTCTTTCTCTAAAGCTGCCAGTGATTCCTCAATTAAGTATTCGCGTTCGGCGGTGCGCACGGTGATGTATTTCAATTCGGCGCGAAAAAACAATACCTGCTCAACAGGCACTAAATAAATTTTGCCGCGCTCATGGATGGACAACTGCTTGCGTGGCTCAGGCAACAGCTCTTGCAGCACCTCAAGTTGCACGGGCACCGCATCGCGGGCGCGCGTCAGTGCCTCAAACAAACGCCCCAAACGTATCGGCTTGAGCAGGTAATCTATGGCGTGTAATTCAAATGCCTTAATGGCATAACTATCGAAGGCAGTGGTGAACACAATGACAGGGGGCTTAGGCAGTTTCTGCAAGTGTTGCGCCAATTCGATGCCATCCATTTCTGGCATACGAATATCCAACAGCACCACATCTGCAGGTGCCGCCAATAAGCCGTCCAGAGCCTCTTGTCCGTTACCCGCTTCGCCTACGATTTCCAGCGGCAATTGTTCACTGCAATCATTGAGCAAATCACGTAAGCGATTACGCGCGGGCTTTTCGTCATCCACGATAAAAACGCGCAAAGCCAGCTCCAAAACAGTACTCATAGCGACTCCTTCATATAAGGCAAGGTAATTTGCACGCGGTAGAGCGCGTTACTGCTATCGACTTTGTAGCGCGCTTCTACATCAAACAACAATTCCAAACGCTGTTGGATATTTTGCAAGGCCATTTTATTGCCTACGTGTGTAGTATTGGTTGGGCGTGGTGCGCATGGATTTTCCACGGTGATAGTGAGCTCCTCACCCTGCCTACGCAATTCAATACGAATCGTGCCGCCCTGCGGTAGCGGCTCGATACCGTGATACACCGCATTCTCCAGCAAAGGCTGCAACAACAGCGGCGGAATCAAGACATCCTCGGGCAAATTTTCGGTATGCCATTCCACCGTCAGCCGCTCCCCCATACGCAAACTTTCTAATGCTAAATACTGTTTGCATAATTGGAGTTCTTGCCGCACCGACACCAAATCATGCGCATCGGCCATCGCCATACGGAATAAATCTGACATATCTTCCAAAGCGGTCTCGGCACGTTTTGGTTGCTCACGTAAGATACTCAGCACGGCGTTGATGCTGTTAAACATGAAGTGTGGACGGATGCGCGCACGCAGCACTTGCAGATGTGCATCCTCCCAAGCACGCGACAGCACCCGCATACGCAAACGGAAATACATCAACAAAATGCCGCTTACGATGACGCTCAAAAACACATAGCGCACCACATCAAAATAACGATCTTCGCGTTCAATAGGCTGATACAACTCCCCTCCCAAATGGTAGGTTGCAAAAGTGATGAACACCACTAAACCAAGAACCACGCTTACGCCTTCAAGATAGGAACGCCGTGCCAACACAGGTTGCAGCACCCAGAGTAACAGTAGGTTAGTCAACAACACGGGGGTAAGCAAAGCGGCAATCTGCATCAACTTAAACGGCACCTCACCCCATGCATTCACTTGAAGAGCCGCTTGCAGCAAGGCCAAGCCGTTGCTGAGCAACAAGATGCGTAAGATCACCCCGAGGTTGCGGAAGTTGGGCAACGCGTCTGGTAAGGTATTTTGTTTTATACTGCGCGCCTTATTCATGGCTGAGAAATCGCGGATTTTTCATGCTTCAATTCTGGAACAAATCATGGCAAGCACACAAGAGAATCATACCTGGTCGGGACGTTTCGCCGAACCAGTGGCGGAATTAGTTAAACGTTACACAGCGTCCGTGGGCTTTGACCAAAAGCTCGCACTGTTCGACATTCAAGGCTCGCTGGCTCACGCTCACATGCTGGCACATTGCGGCATCATCGCGGCGCAAGACTTGAGCGATATTCGCCACGGCTTAGCGCAAATTGAAAACGAAATCATCAATGGTGAATTCGTCTGGCAACTGGATTTGGAAGACGTACATCTAAACATTGA
Source organism: Gallionella sp. (assembly GCA_036170775.1). Taxonomy (GTDB): domain Bacteria; phylum Pseudomonadota; class Gammaproteobacteria; order Burkholderiales; family Gallionellaceae; genus Gallionella. The sequence goes on from JAVHPV010000042.1 coordinate 3,165, forward strand.
AAAGCGTCTAACCACCTTGGTAGGCGATGCTGGCAAACGTCTACATACGGGACGTTCGCGCAATGATCAAGTCGCTACCGATGTGCGACTTTATTTGCGCAGTGCGATTGATGACTTGCTCGATTTAATTCGCGCCTTGCAAACCTCGATAGTTAATCTCGCCGAGCAACACACGCACACCATTATGCCGGGCTTCACCCACTTGCAAGTGGCGCAACCTATCAGCTTCGCACACCACCTGATGGCGTATTACGAAATGCTCAAGCGCGATGCCGAGCGCCTGCAAGATTCACGTCACCGAGTGAATCGCTTGCCCTTAGGCGCGGCAGCACTGGCGGGAACGAGTTACCCGATTCAACGTGAGATGGTGGCAGAACTGTTAGGCTTTGAAGCCGTTTGCGAGAATTCACTGGATGCCGTTTCTGATCGAGATTTCGCTATCGAATTCACCGCTGCGGGCGCACTCATCATGACCCATCTGTCACGCTTCTCTGAGGAATTGATACTGTGGATGAGTCCACGCGTCGGCTTTATCGACATTGCGGATCGCTTCTGCACAGGCTCGTCCATCATGCCGCAAAAGAAAAACCCCGATGTGCCTGAACTGGTACGCGGCAAAACAGGGCGGGTGAATGGACACCTAATCGCCCTGCTCACTTTGATGAAAGGTCAGCCACTGGCTTACAACAAAGACAATCAAGAAGACAAAGAACCCTTGTTTGATACCGTCGAAACGTTGTCGCAAACCCTGCGCATCTACGCGGACATGATTACAGGCATTAAAGTCAAACCCGAGGCGATGCGCACAGCAGCACTGCAAGGCTATGCCACCGCCACCGATTTGGCCGACTACTTGGTCAAAAAAGGCTTGCCGTTCCGCGATGCGCATGAAGCAGTGGCATTGGCCGTGCGCTTTGCCGAACAGCAAGGCTGCGATCTCAGCGAGATTAGCTTGTCCGAGTTACAAAAGTTCTCCCCACTGATCGCATCGGACATCTACGCCGTACTGTCTTTGGAAGGATCGTTAGCCAGCCGCAACCATATTGGTGGCACTGCGCCCAATCAAGTGCAAGCCGCCATCGCACGTGCTCGTACCCATCTCGCCAAAACTGCAAAATTTTAACTACGGTTTATCACCAACCATAAGAATGCTCGCCCTGTAGGA
>JAVHPV010000043.1:0-1009 GCA_036170775.1 Gallionella sp.
TTTTCTGGAGAAACACAATGAGCAAGCAAATCGTCGTCTTGGCTTTAGCAACTTGGATGCTCGCCGCCTGCGGGAGCAATCCGCACCGCGAGGTGGCAACGCGCAATACCCCCGCACCCGTCATAGAGCGTGGCGCGACTCCCGTTGTTCCCGCGCCAAGCGGTGGTGGCTATCTTGCGGGCGATGGCCCAGGTGCGAACGTTCCCGCCAATCTGGATGCAATCCCGGATGCCGTGCCGCGCAGTGAACCCTTGCACAAATATGCCAATCGTTCTTATGTCGCCTTGGGAAAAACCTACACACCCTTGACTGTGGCAGGCAAATATAAACAGCGCGGCATCGCTTCTTGGTATGGCAAAAAATTCCACGGGCAACGCACTTCGATCGGCGAAACATACGATATGTATGCCATGACAGCCGCGCATCCTACCTTGCCAATTCCGAGCTATGCGCGCGTGACTAACCTCGCCAATCAACAATCGGTGGTGGTGCGAGTGAATGATCGAGGGCCTTTTTTACATGAGCGCATCATCGACTTGTCTTATGCTGCCGCGCATAAAATTGGCATCATCAACGGCGGCAGTGGCGAAGTTGAAGTCGAAAGTCTCGCCGCCAATGCCGTTATTCCCTTAGCGCATAAAGCACCGATTGCCCCCGTGGCAGTTGCCGCAACCGCCCCTGCTGCTGCACCACCAGAACCCGTTACCAGCACCGCGTTACCCCCTGCTGAATCGTCGGCTCCCGTGGCCGCACCGCTGAAGTATGTTGCGCGAGGTGGCAATGTTTACCTGCAACTGGGCGCATTCAAAACAGCGGAAGCCGCCAACAGTTTCTTGTCCAAAATGAAGATAGAGTTGAGTGATCTGGCGCAACCCTTAAGCATGTTCAGTAAAAATGGTTTGGTGCGGGTGCATATTGGCCCTTATGCCAATCAAACTGAAGCGCGTACCCATGCTGAAATGCTGAAAAACAAGCTGGGCTTCAAACCCATGCTCAATCTGCACTAGGA
>JAVHPV010000044.1:0-1005 GCA_036170775.1 Gallionella sp.
AAGCTACTGACAAATCGGTAATGCTGCAACAGCGGGGGCTGGCGCAGCGTCTGCGGCTGGTGTTGCCGTTTTGGTGTTTTTGGGCGCAGGTTTCTTGGTGTTATCTACGCCAGGAATCGCCGCCACAGGCTCTGTTACTGGTGCGGCCAGTGTCGGCATGAACGTCAATGACGCAACCACCACAGGTGTGGGCTGCGGTGGTGGAACGACTACTGGTGTGGTCATCGCATTCACGGTAAATATGCCTGGCACGTAGCTCATGGTGTAATTGCTACTCAACAATGCCAAGTTTCCTTGGTTAATTGCATAGTTCCCAACCACTTCTCCTGCTAAACGTGCCAACGCACCACTCAGCGTCGTCGCAGGCGTATCCGCTAGGCGTAAGCCTGTCGTCATGTAAGTCAGCAAGGGATCTATGCTGCCCTCTATTTTGCTCAGGTTGTTGGCGGTGATGGTGAGAGCGGCTGGGGTGATCGTGCCTGCAACGCTTGCAATTGTCGGTGCGGTGAAAATGTAGTCTGTGTTCAAGCTGCCTGCCGCACCTGTTACGTTGTATGTCAGCGTTCCTGTCGCTGTGATGGTGTTCGCGGTGGCAACTTGGGCGGTGTTGTAGGCTAAGGTCATGCCCGCAGTATTGGGGCTGAATACGTCACCTGCGATACCCCCTGTCACTGTGCCTCCCGTGAGAATCGCACCTACGGCGGTATTTGTGCCGTCATACACTTTGTTTAAGATTCCAGCGATGCTCGGAGCAGTAACGGTGAGCGTGGCGGGGGTGATGCTGGCTGTTCCTGTTGCTGTTGTTGGCAGGAGGTAGTTGCTCATCAGTGTGTTGGCGTTGGCAGTGTAGTTGCCTGCGCTCAAGGTGCTGCTGACGCTGGTTGCTCCGATAACATGTGGGTTGTTGTAGATGCCCGCAGTTTGATTGATGGTTGCGCCTTCAAGACCAACGAAGCCAGCAAGGTTGTAGTTGGCGGGGGTGAGTGTGGCGGCTGTCGTGCCGTC
>JAVHPV010000045.1:0-4283 GCA_036170775.1 Gallionella sp.
TTTACATTTTGTTGCACGATGTCGCGATGTGCATTCGATGCAACCCGCGTCAACATGGGATAATGCTTGCATCTAAAACGCCTAATTAGAGACTTGAAAAAGTTTGGAGTGACTCAATTTAGGCAAGCAGGGTGTGCATCAATTAAAGCGCACGCCGATTTTTTTGGAGAGATAAAACATGAAACGAATTTTCTTATTCATTCTGACAAACTTAGCGGTGATGCTGGTAATCAGCGTCACGCTGCGTTTGTTGGGTGTAGACCGTATGCTCAACGAGAGTGGCGGTATCAACTTTGGCAATCTCTTGGTGATGTCCTTAGTGATTGGTTTTGCTGGCTCGATCATTTCTTTGTTTATGTCCAAGTGGTCGGCAAAGCGCATGGTGGGGGCGCAAGTCATTGAGAATCCCGCTGATCCTACCGAACGTTGGTTGGTGGATACGGTAAAACGCCAAGCACTCTCGGCGGGGATTGGTATGCCTGAAGTGGCTATTTACGATGCGCCTGATGTGAATGCTTTTGCCACGGGCTGGAATCGCAATGCCGCTTTGGTGGCGGTCAGTACGGGCTTGTTGCATAGCATGAGTCGAGATGAAGCCGAAGCGGTATTGGCACACGAAATCAGCCACGTAGCAAATGGTGACATGGTGACTTTGGCACTTATACAAGGCGTGGTGAATACCTTTGTGGTGTTCTTCTCCAAGCTATTTGGCTACTTCGTCGATCGTGTGCTGCTGAAAAATGATGAACGCGAAGGCCCTGGTATCGGCGCGTTTGTCGCAGAAATTGTTGCGCAATTGGTGTTGGGGGTACTGGCCAGCATCATCGTGATGTGGTTCTCACGGCAACGCGAGTTTCGTGCGGATGCGGGCGGAGCTTCCTTAGCGGGACGCGAAAAAATGATTGCCGCGTTGGAGCGTCTGAAAATGAATCACGAACAAGCGTCATTGCCCAAACAAATGGCTGCCTCAGGTATTTCAGGGGGCAGTGCAATGTCCAAGTTGTTTATGACGCATCCACCGTTGGAAGAGCGTATTGAGGCATTGCGTGCAGGGCGATAATTAGCCGAATTACTGCCCAAGTGTTGCAATTAAAACGCCCACCTGAGGTTGCTCAGGTGGGCGTTTTGCTTGTCGCGTATTTGATGCTTGATGCCACCAGTGTAGGGAGCTAAATGCGCTTTGCCAATTCCGCAGCCTTGCCAATGTAGGTGGCTGGGCTGAGGGTTAGCAGGCGTTGCTTTTCATCTTCAGGGATGTCTAATTTGCTGATGAATGCAGCCAAGCTGTCACGGTTGATGCCGCTTTGTCCGCGCGTGAGTTCCTTGAGCTTGTCGTAGGCATTCTCAATGTTGTAACGGCGCATCACGGTTTGAATCGGCTCAGCGAGCACTTCCCAACTGGCATTCAAATCATCGGTGACGCGTTGCGCATTGATCTCTAGCTTGTTCAAGCCTTTGAGCAGCGATTCGTATCCCAGCAAAGTGTAGCCCTGTGCCACACCCATGTTGCGCAACACGGTGGAGTCGGTGAGGTCACGCTGCCAGCGTGAGATGGGCAGCTTCTCGGCAAGGTGTTTCAGTAGCGCGTTGGCGAGACCAAAATTGCCTTCCGAGTTTTCAAAGTCAATCGGGTTAACCTTGTGCGGCATGGTGGATGAGCCGACTTCGCCCGCGATGACTTTTTGCTTGAAATAGCCCAGTGAGATATAGCCCCATACATCACGGTCGAGGTCAATCAGGATGGTGTTGATGCGTGCGTATGCGTCAAACAGCTCCGCCATGTAATCATGCGGCTCGATTTGAATAGTGTAGGGGTTGAAGGTAATGCCGCGTGCTTCAACAAAGCGTTGCGCAAAACCTTCCCAATCCACGTTGGGATAGGCTGAGAGATGCGCGTTGTAGTTGCCTACCGCACCGTTGATTTTGCCGAGTATTTCGACGTTGGCTAAGCGTTGTTGGGCGCGCTGTAAGCGATACACCACATTCGCCATTTCTTTACCCATACTGCTTGGGGTAGCCGTTTGCCCGTGCGTGCGACACAACATCGGCAAATCAGCCAGTTGGTGCGCTAATTGGCGCAGGCGCGTGATGATGCCGCTCAAGGCGGGCAACATCACCGCTGCGCGTGCGTCCTTGAGCATCAACGCATGGCTCAGGTTGTTGATGTCTTCCGAGGTGCAGGCAAAGTGGATGAACTCCAGTTTGTCTGCTGTTTCAGGGTTGCTTTTGAGTTGGTCACGCAGCCAATATTCCACGGCTTTTACATCATGGTTGGTGACGCGCTCAATGGCTTTGATGGCAGCGGCATCCGCTTCGCTAAAGTTGCGGTTGATTTCATCCAATTGCGTAAGCGTCGCCGCAGAGAAAGCGGCGATTTCTGCAATATCAGGCTGTGCTGCTAAGGCTTTGAGCCATTCGATTTCGATTAAAACGCGGAAGCGGATTAAACCGAATTCGCTGAAGTAGTCGCGCAACGGCTCAACTTTGCCGTGATAACGCCCATCAAGTGGGGAAAGTGCGGTGAGTTTTGTCAGTGTGGTCATAGTGTCAACCTAAATAGCAGTAATAAATGCGTAGGGCAGCTCGGCGGCAGAGCGGTTATCCGCCAGTTTTATGATGTAGTGGATAACGCTGCGCTTATCCTCCCTAACCATTGCAGACGCGCATTTTACGCGCATCAGTGCAGCCCTTGTTCAATGATTGCGCCGCCCAAGCATACTTCGCCGTCGTAAACAACAACGGATTGCCCTGGCGTGACCGCCCATTGGGGTTCGAGAAAATCAAGCGTGCAGCGAGCATCGTCAATCTGGCTAAAACGACACGCGGCATCCGCTTGGCGGTAGCGCGTTTTGGCGGCATAGCTGCGTTCCAGCGTGGGCGCGTATCCGCTGATCCAATGGCTATCCAGTGCCATCAAGCGTGGCGCAAGTAAGGCGGGGTGGGCGTGTCCTTGTACGACAATCAGACGGTTGCGCGCCATGTCTTTGCCCGCCACGAACCACGGCTCGCCTGAGGCATCTTTCGCTCCGCCGATACCTAAACCTTGGCGTTGACCGAGGGTGTAGAACGATAAGCCCATGTGTGTGCCAACTAACTGCCCTTCAGGGGTGAACATTTGCCCCGGCTGGGTCGGTAGATAACGATTGAGGAATTCACGGAACGGACGTTCACCGATAAAGCAAATACCCGTGCTGTCCTTTTTGGCATGATTGGACAAGCCGTGTTGCGCAGCGATGCGGCGCACTTCCGACTTCAACAGCCCGCCCAAGGGGAACATGGTTTTGCTCAGTTGCGCTTGGTTGAGTCTATGTAGAAAGTAGCTTTGGTCTTTGCTGGCATCGCTGGCTTTGAGCAGTTGAAATAGGCCGTCCACCTCGCGCACTTGTGCGTAATGCCCCGTCGCGATGGTATCCGCGCCGAGCGCGAGCGCATGATCGAGAAAGGCTTTGAACTTAATTTCGGCATTACACAGAATATCGGGATTGGGGGTGCGCCCCGCTTGATATTCGCTGAGAAATAGGCTGAACACGCGTTCTTTGTATTCCTTGGCAAAATTCACCGCTTCGATAGGAATGCCGATGGTATCAGCCACCGAGACAGCGTCGATGAGGTCTTGGCGCGAGGAACAGTATTCACTGTCGTCATCATCTTCCCAGTTTTTCATAAACAGACCGACTACGTCATAGCCTTGTTGTTTAAGCAACAGCGCGGTGACGGAAGAATCAACACCGCCTGACATACCGACGACAATACGCTTGGCTTTATTCATAGTGCACCAGTAAATCGAGTGGATAGCGTTTGCCCGCTAGATAGTCAGCTACACATTGCCAGATCAAAGGGCTGCGATGGCGATCTTGGTGGGCGCGAATTTCATCGGGGGTGAGCCACACTGCCCTGACGATGCCCGTATCCAGAACGCGGTTCGCCTCATGCGCGGTGAGGTCACCCGTAAAGGCGAAGCGCAGATAGGTTGTGTTAGATTCGCTGGCGTGCCAACGATAGATGCCTAGCAGATGACGAGGGATAAAGTGATAGGCGGATTCTTCAAGCGTTTCGCGGGTCACGGCTTGCAGCAGCGATTCGTTGGCTTCGAGATGCCCCGCAGGTTGATTGAAACGCAGTCCTTGCGCGGTGTGTTCTTCGACCAGCAAGAACTTGCCGTCTTGTTCGATGACCGCAGCGACTGTGACATGTGGTTTCCAGATTGTCATCCATGCCCCCTCAGAACAGCAGGCTATGTGTCATAGCCGTACGAATTAAAATGAAAAAAGCCACTGGATTCA
>JAVHPV010000046.1:0-4282 GCA_036170775.1 Gallionella sp.
CAATTCAGCACACCATTTGCGCGTGCCTAAGCCTTGGCTTTGTAAGATGCGGTCTAGGGTGAGTTTGCTCATGGGCGGACTTTAGCAGAACGCATGGGAATACTGGAAGTTTGACGCACTTTGGGTTGAGCAATATGCTGTGCCAGTCATTTTCATTCAGACGCTCTTTCCATGAACATGTTGCTAAAAAATCGTCCTGAAATACAGGCGCGCGCGTTGTTGCTAGCAGACCGTATTGATCTGAAACATTTCAAGATTGCGGATTGTCTGGCCACTACGCCGCTGACGTTGCAGGTGGATGCGGCGGGGGGGGGTTGCCGTGCTGTTTCGCTATGGCGTGGTGGTGTTATTTGGTGTACCCGCTTTTGATGAGGTGCGTTTTATCGAGTCGTTGAAGGCTGTGCTGACGAATGCGTATGCCACGCCAGAAATTGAGCAGCTCGATATTCATTGCGCGGCATCTAGCATGGGCGTGCAAAGTGGCGTGGTGACACTGGATGAGGTGTCACTGGAAAAATTGCAGCTCATCGCCGATGCGTTGAGCAAGAATCTGGTGCTGTCTTTGTATGAAAAAAAGGTGGCGGAGGAGTTCGATAAGATCGAGCCACTGGCACAAGAGTTGGCGACGCATGGCAAGGTGAGTGTGGGCTCGAAAAAACTGCTGTCCAAAATCGGTCATATGTTGCTCATCGAGCATCGCATGGTGGGACGCGCCGAGATTGGCGATAAGCCCGAAACACTGTGGGATAACCCGCATTTGGGTGGTTTGTACGCCAGCTTGGAAGATGAGTTCGAATTAAAGGAACGTCAGTTGGCATTAGATCGTAAGCTGGGGCTGATCGCAGATACCGCGCAAACGCTTTCCGATGTGTGGGATAACCGCCAGTTGCATAAGCTGGAATGGTATGTGATTGGGCTGATTTTATTTGAAATTTTGTTAAGCCTGTATGAGCGCGTTGCCCCGCTTCTTAAGTAAAAAAAGATCTTTTTTCAGCCAATACAGAAATACTGAGCACCCACATTTTATGACCAACATGATGAAAAACATTGGTAAATATCAACTATTAAAAGAGCTTGGTAGTGGCGCGACCAGTACGGTATATCTGGCGCAGGATCAATTTAATAATCAATTGGTTGCGCTGAAGTTATTTAGCCCCGCCTCGATGCTCGACTCGGAAGGTATCAATGCCTATCACAAGCTGTTAGTCACTGAGGCCTCCTTGGCAGGGAAGTTATCGCATCCGCATATTGTGAAAATATTCGATGCGGTGTTGGAGGGCGAATTGAACTATATGGTGATGGAGTATGTGCAAGGGGATACGCTAGAAAAATATACCCAAGCCAATCAGTTATTGCCCTTTACCGAGGTGGCTGAAATTATCTATAAGTGCGCAAAGGCGTTGGAGTATGCACAGCATCAGGGAGTGATTCATCGTGACATCAAACCCGCCAACATTATGCTGACGGATGAAGGGGATATCAAAATCACCGATTTTGGTTCAGCACTGATTGAGAACAATCATATTTCGCAACAGCTAACCCAGGTGACTGGGGTGGGGTCACCTTCTTACATGTCGCCTGAACAGATTCAGGAATTGCCGTTAACCCATCAGACCGATATTTATTCTTTGGGGGTGACCATGTACGCCTTGCTCACTGGCAAGTTGCCGTTTCATGGCGATAGTAGTTACGGTTTGCTGTATCAGATTATGAATAGCACGCCACCGCAACCGTGTAAGTTACGCCCTGAGATTTCTGAACGGTTGGAAAAAATCGTCATGCGTGCCATGCATCGAGATGTGTTGTTGCGTTATGCGACATGGAAAGAGTTGGCGCGTGATTTGGTTGATTTTGTGACTCATTATTCTGAAGAAGAAGAGAATATTTCCGATACTGAAAAGTTCGACAAAATGCGCGGCCTGCATTTCTTTCAGAATGTCGGGGATATTGAGTTATGGGAGGTGTTGCGCATCAGTGAATGGCGCGCAGTGAAGAGGGGACAAAAAGTATTGCATGAAGGGGATGAGTGTTTGACATTTTTCATCATCGCCGATGGCGAGATGAATATCACGCGGCAAGGCTATGTGCTGGACAGTTTGCAGCAAGGTGATTGCTTCGGTGAAATGAAGAATTTTTCTGATCGACCTGTGTTGCGTAGCACCGGCGTTGAGGCGGCGAGCGAGGCAACTTTAATTGGGATTGATTTGGCGGCACTGGCACTGGCCTCCGTGGAATGCCGCTTTCAATTGGATGACGCATTCCTCTACATCTTGTTGAGCCGCCTGAATAAAGCCAATGTGCGGATTGCGCGCTTGATGAGTTCGCAGTGGTCAGGTTCAACCCACAAGCGATAAGCCTATTGCGCGGCGTTGCCCTTGGCAGCTTGTGGCAGGAGGGTGTATTGCACTAGATCTACGGGATTTTCCGCATAGGGTTGCCCCATGCTGATGCTGCCCGAGTCTTGCAAAATGAGTTCTTCGCGGAGCGCATGGAAAATTTGCCCGTTATCGCGGCGGAGGTGTGTGCCATTGGTGCTTTGATCGACTAGGATGAATTTGCCGAAACGTAATTCGATGCGCAGGTGTTGACGCGAAGCGAAGTTATTGTGCACGATCAAGTCGCAATTTTCGCCGCGTCCTAACATTACGCTGCGCTTTTCTTTGTTCACCTTGAGCGATTGCTCACGATAACTTAACAGCAGTTCATGTACGGTCTCGGGGGTTTTGCGAAAGGCGGAATTGCCGATGCGCGTGTTCATCATTTCGTCCATTTCCCAAATGACGACAGAGATGTCAAAGCCCGTTTGCTTGCCTTTGAATTCGGCGCGCATGATTTGCCGCGTTTGTTCGCGTAAAGAGCGAGGCAGCGTGTCGATCACGGCTTGTGTGGTCATAATCTGATCCGCGCGAGTGATGGCAACGACACGTGCTGCCACATTGACCGTATCGCCAAACACATCGCCTTCATCCAAGATGACTTCACCGTAATGAAAGCCAATGCGAATATGCATATCGTGCCCAGCGGCGAAGCGCGTTTGCCGCACGGATTTTTGCATGGCGCAGGCGGACTTGAAGGCGAGTTCTGCGGTGGGGAAGGTGCACATAATCTCATCGCCGATGACCTTGATTAAATTGCCTTGCTGCGGAGGCAGTTCAGCACTCATCACGGCAATACATTGCGCAATCAACTGGCGTGCAGCCACATCGCCCAAGCTCTCATAGAGTGCGGTACTCCCTGAGATGTCGGCAAACAATACGGCAAGTTTTGTTGCGGTTGGCGACACGAACAACTCCCTAGTGGCTTACGCAGCAATTGTAATGTATCAGCGCGATCAAGCGGGAAATTCACCATCGAGGTAATACCATTTTGCGGTGATGCGCACGAAACGGCTCACCTCGTGCAAACGATGCGCCCGCCCGCCGATTTTGTAGCGTGCCACGAATTCCACCGTGGCATGGTCTGCATCTGTTATGTGCTGTTGCTTAATCGTTAAGCCGAACCACTTAGCCTCATCGCTGGCGAGTTCAAGCGATGGCGGACGCGTGTTGGGATGCCATGTGTCCAGTAGATAATCTGCTAACTTGAACACGTAGGCACTGTAGCGCGAGCGCATGAGTGCTTCCGCCGTTGGGGCAAGTGCGCCGTGATGGTAGCGGGCACAGCAATTTGCGTAATCACCTAAACCACACGGACACGGCGCAACTGGCGAGCGCATAGGAGTTTAATTTTGCGCCGTGGGTAAGTGGCCTTGCCACACCACGGGTGCAATTTCGACCATGCCATCATCGCTCGTGAATAGCACCTGTCCTTCTTGAATCGTGCATTGCAACTGCATGGAACGATGGGCGAGTTTGGCGAGTGTCAGCGTATCGGCGGCGGGCAGATTGAGCACAGTGAGGTTGCTCAGGCGTTGCAACTTATCGTGATTATCGTTCCACCAAATGGGGGCGGCGCGTCCATAGCTGACGAGGACGACTTGCTGTGCGCGTCCGCAGGCTTTGCGCAAAATGCGTTCATCGGGCAGCCCGACTTCTATCCAACTTAACAGCGCGCCCGTCAGGTCTTTGTCCCAAATATCAGGCTCTTCATCGCTGCTGATGCCGCGCGCGAAAGCCAGTGATGCTGTGGCATACAGCGCAAAAGCGAGCAATCGCACCATGAGCCGTTCTTCGGTTTCGGAAGGGTGTAACGCCAGCGTCAGCGCATGGTCGGCGTAGTAATACCTATCCATATTGGCGATTTGCAGATTGGCTTTGAAAACGGTTGCTTTGATGGCCATGGG
>JAVHPV010000047.1:0-4266 GCA_036170775.1 Gallionella sp.
CTGGGCAGGTGATCGCGTCCATTTTATTTTGGCGGGCATGTTGTTGGTGTACCTAGGCTTCATTCTGAATGCAGGCCGTGAGTTGGCGCACACCTTTGAACAATCGCTACGCGGGAAACACGACAAACGTCGTTTGGTCGCGCAGTTGACGGCGGAGAAGCAGCGCGCCGAGCAGGCTTGGCAGCAAGCCGAACAAGCCAGTGTGATGAAGTCCAGATTCTTGGCGGCGGCGAGTCACGATCTGCGTCAACCTATGCACGCGCTGACTTTGTTTATTGAGGCAATGCGCCCACAACTCCAAACCGAGCAAGGTAAAACGGTGCAAGCCCAAGCGGCGCATGCGGCGGAAATACTCGGCGGTATGTTCGATGCCCTGCTCGATTTGTCCAAATTAGATGCGGGTGTGGTTAAACCTCAGCCGCGTTTATTTGAGTTGCAAGATATTCTCGATAGCTTACGGCTGGAGTTCGACTGCGTGGCGCAGAAAAAAGGCTTGTATCTTGAGATACAAAATTGCGATCAAGTGCTGTATACCGACCCTGATTTGTTGTTGCGAATTTTGCGCAATCTGCTAGCGAATGCCCTGCGCTATACCGAGATCGGTGAAGTGCGGCTGGGATGTGTGCCGTTACTGGACGGGGTGCAAGTTACGGTGAGCGACAGCGGTATCGGTATTGCCCCCGATCAGCTGGCGCATATCTTTGAGGAATATTATCAAGTGGGCAATGGGCAGCGTGATCGGAATAAGGGGCTGGGCTTGGGCTTGGCGATTGTGCAACGGCTGGAACAGTTACTTGGATACCAGTTACAAGTCAGCTCAATTTTGGGTGCGGGGACGCAATTTACTATGTTGATTCCCGTGCCGAATCCGAATGATATGATGGAAAAAAATCCTATGCAGCAAGCACACGGGGAGTCTTAAATGAAAATTCTAATAGTCGACGATCACGCCTTGTTCCGCGATGGGATGCGCTATGTGTTGCAGCAGTTGGCAGACAACTGCGAGATTATGGAGGCGAGCAATTTCCATGAGGGATTGCGTTTGGCCGAGCTTCATCCCGAGCTAGATTTGGCTTTGTTAGATTTGAATATGCCCGGCAGTGAAGGGGCAATCTCGATTAAATTTTTCCATCAACGTTATCCGCATATTCCCGTGGTGGTGGTGTCGGGCGAAGAAGCCCGCGCCACGATGGAAAAAGTCATCAATGCGGGGGCGATGGGCTTTGTGTGCAAAAGCTCGAATGCCGCGACCATGTTGGGAGCCTTGCAGCTGGTGTTGTCGGGCGGCGTGTTTGTGCCGCCCCAAATTTTATTGCAACCCAGCTTGCTGCCTGACTTTGCCAGCGAGGAAGAGCGCAAAGATAGACGCAGTCTAAACACCAATGAATATGGTCTTACCCAGCGTCAGATGGAAGTTTTGAAGCATTTAGCCTCGGGCATGAGTAATAAAGAAATTGCTGGAACGATTCAACTTGCCGAAGGCACCGTCAAAATTCACGTAGCGGCAGTTTATCAAATGTTGCGCGTGAAAAATCGCATGGAGGCGGTGCAGGTCGCCCAACAACTGGGACTCATCAGCGAGAAAACTTATGGCTGAAGTGAGCAACGCGTTACCCGCCAACAAATTGTTTGGCTTATTGCGTGAATCGCGTTGGTTACTGCTGGTGGCCGTAGCCGCCTATGTGGCGATGGCTTTGTTTGGCTACTCACCCAACGATTCCGCTTGGTCGCATAGCGCGAGTCTTGCGGTGACCAGTAATCCAGCGGGGGTATTGGGAGCTTACCTGTCTGATGTGCTGTTCTACCTGTTCGGATTTTCCGCGTGGTGGTGGGTGGTGTTCATGCTGCAACAAGTCTGGGCGGGCTACCATCGCTTAAGTGCGGAGAGTGTGTTTGATAAACGTGCGTTGTGGGTCTCGCTGATTGGTTTTGTTTTGTTATTACTGTCCAGCAGTGCCTTGGAAGCGATACGCCTCTACACCCTTAAAGTTGCCTTACCCTTGTCCCCTGGCGGCGTGTTGGGCAGCGTATTGGGCGATGCGCTGACTCTGTTGTTAGGCTTTACAGGCGCAACTCTGTTGCTGCTGACACTGTTCGCCACCAGCTTGAGCGTGTGCAGCGGTTTGTCGTGGTTGCGCTTCGTGGACTGGCTAGGCGCAACGCTCGAAGCCACCTACCAATGGTTGTGCCTTACTTGGCAAACGCGCCAAGATAAACGTATTGGCGCGCAAGCCATGAGCGAGCGTGTGGCCGTCGTTAAAGAAGAGAAAAAACGCGTCGAAGATTTTCAGCCCATTCATATTGAGATGCCTGTGGTGGAGGTCATCAAGTCCGAGCGCGTGAGCGTTGAAAAGCAAGCCCCGTTGTTTGCCGAGTTACCCGATTCGCCCTTGCCGCCCTTGCATTTGTTGGACGAGGCTACTCATCAAGTGGAGAGCGTTTCTACCGATACTTTGGAATTCACTTCGCGCTTAATCGAACGCAAGCTCAAAGATTTTGGGGTTGAGGTCAAAGTGGTGGCGGCTTATCCGGGACCTGTGATTACGCGCTATGAAATTGAACCTGCGGTGGGGGTGAAAGGCAGTCAGATTACCAATCTGGTGAAGGATTTGGCGCGCGCCTTGTCCGTGGTCAGCATCCGTTTGGTGGAGACCATTCCGGGCAAGACTTACATGGCGTTGGAGTTGCCCAATGCCAAGCGTCAGATCGTACATTTGTCGGAGATACTCGGTTCTCAAATCTACGCTGAGATGAGTTCGGTACTGACCATGGCAATGGGTAAAGACATCGCGGGTAAACCTGTGGTGGCCGACCTAGCCAAGATGCCGCACGTGTTGGTGGCGGGCACGACAGGTTCAGGCAAGTCGGTGGGTATTAACGCGATGATTTTGAGCATCTTGTATAAAGCCACGCCGCAACAAGTGCGCATGTTGTTGATCGACCCAAAAATGTTGGAGTTGTCGGTGTATGAGGGGATTCCTCATTTGCTGTGCCCCGTAGTCACCGATATGCGCCAAGCCGCGTCTGGGCTGAATTGGTGTGTGCAGGATATGGATAAACGTTACAAGCTGATGTCTGCCCTTGGCGTACGTAATATCGCCGGCTTTAACCAAAAAATACGCGAGGCGATCAAAGCAGGCAAGCCGCTCACCAACCCATTTACGCTTACGCCAGATAATCCCGAACCATTGGAAGAGCTGCCGCTGATCGTGGTGTTCATCGACGAGCTGGCCGATTTGATGATGGTGGTGGGTAAAAAAATCGAAGAGCTGATTGCGCGGCTGGCACAAAAGGCGCGCGCTT
Source organism: Gallionella sp. (assembly GCA_036170775.1). GTDB lineage: Bacteria > Pseudomonadota > Gammaproteobacteria > Burkholderiales > Gallionellaceae > Gallionella. The sequence goes on from JAVHPV010000047.1 coordinate 3,304, forward strand.
CGGGCATTCATCTGGTGTTGGCGACGCAACGCCCCTCGGTGGATGTGATTACTGGCCTGATTAAAGCCAACGTGCCCACGCGCGTGGCGTTCCAAGTGTCGAGCAAGATAGATTCACGCACCATCCTCGATCAAATGGGCGCGGAAGCCTTGTTAGGTCAAGGCGATATGCTCTATCTGCCGCCCGGCACAGGCTATCCGCAGCGTGTGCATGGCGCGTTCGTGTCCGATCAGGAAGTGCATCGCATCACCGAATACCTCAAAGCGCAAGGCGAGCCAAACTACATCGACGGCGTGCTCAATTCGCTGGAAGAAGGTGGTGCGGATGGCGAAGAAAGTGGCGGTGGCGCAGCACTCGGATCGGAAGCCGATCCCTTATACGATCAAGCGGTTGAGGTGGTGGTTAAATCGCGCCGCGCTTCGATTTCTTTAGTGCAGCGCAACCTGCGCATCGGCTACAACCGTGCCGCGCGCCTAGTCGAGCAGATGGAAGCCGCAGGTATCGTGACTCCCATGCAAAGCAACGGCAACCGCGAAGTGATTGCGCCGAATCGGGACGCGACTTGACCCCCTTTAACTTTCAGGTAGCAAAAATGTATAAAAAATTATTTATCGCCCTGTTGTTCAGCCTCTCCAGCAACGTTCACGCGGGTGCGATTGAAAAACTTAAAGCCTTCATTAGTGCAACCCATTCGGCGCAGGCTAACTTCAGCCAAGTGGTGTTCGATGCGAATGGCAAACGCATACAAAGCGCGTCGGGACAAATGCAATTTCAGCGGCCCGGAAAATTCCGTTGGACGTATCAAAAACCTTACGAGCAAATCATCGTTGGCGACGGTGCCAAATTTTGGCTGTATGACCGCGACTTGAATCAAGTCACAGTGAAAAAACTCGATGCCGCGCTGGGCAGTAGCCCCGCAGCGTTGCTATCGGGCAGCAACGAAATTGAACGTGGCTTCACCCT
>JAVHPV010000048.1:0-4217 GCA_036170775.1 Gallionella sp.
AATCATGCAGATATACAGCGTTGGCGACTTCAGCAGTCGTTGGGCAGAACGTGGTTGCGTAGGCCAGATTTATTGGCTAAGCGTGATTTGACAAAAGAGGAGTCTCGGCTTCTTAAAGCATTTCAAGATGCTGATAAGAAGGAACAAGATCCGACAACTAAGGAGCTGTAAAGTGAATTTAATCGAAACATTGGAACAAGAAGAAATCACTCGCTTGGCTAAGAACATCCCCGTATTCGCCCCTGGCGATACCGTGGTGGTTAGCGTCAACGTGGTCGAAGGTGAACGCAAACGCGTTCAGGCTTTTGAGGGCGTGGTGATTGCCAAACGTAATCGTGGTCTGAATTCCGCATTTATCGTGCGTAAGATGTCCTCAGGTGAAGGCGTGGAACGCACCTTCCAAACCTACTCCCCTGTTATCGCTTCTATCGAAGTGAAACGCAAAGGCGCAGTGCGTCGCGCCAAGCTGTACTACTTGCGTGAGCGTTCGGGTAAATCAGCACGTATCAAAGAAAAACTCGCTGCTCGATAAGTTCTCGATGACGGCTGATGTCTGCGTGAGTAGACGTGATGCCCAAAGCGATAACACAAGCAGGATTTTTCAGTCGTGCAAAACGGGAGCTTCGGCTCCCGTTTTTATTTCCGTTATTATTGTGTCATGGACTATCAAGCAAAACTCATGACACCGTTTGGCACATTAGGTATTCGTTGTGATGACGAAACCTTGCTCGGCATAGACTTTTTGCCTGTTACTGAGCAAGCGTTAAACGCAGTCACCCCTTTGGCGGAAAGCGTGTGTCAACAATTGCAACGCTATTTACAATATCCTGATACGGAATTTTTCATTCCTCTCAAAATGCACGCAACTCCGCACCAACAAAAAGTCTGGCAAGCCATACTCGATATTCCACGTGGCGAGATGCGCAGTTATGGTGAGTTGGCAGTGCTGCTGCATTCCAGCGCGCAAGCAGTGGGGCAAGCCTGTGGCGCAAATCCAATCCCCATTGTTATTCCCTGTCATCGGGTGGTGGGCAAAGCGAGTTTGGGGGGCTTTATGCGGCATACGCAAGGCTCTACACTGGACATTAAGCGTTGGCTATTGGCACATGAACAACGCTGATCTGCTTGATGAGTTTTGCGATAGCCTGTGGTTAGAAGATGGTTTGTCGCGGAATACGCTGGAAAGTTATCGGCGTGATTTACGTAAGTTTGCCGTTTGGTTGGCGCAATCGCGTGATGTGTCGCTGTTGCAAACGCTGCCTAGCGATATTCAGGGCTATCTCGCCTATCTGTTTGTGGTGCGGCATGCCAAGTCGAGCAGCACAGGGCGTAACATTTCCAGTCTAAAACGCTTATTCCGTTATTTACTGCGGCAGGGCAAAATCAGTGTCGATCCGACCCTGCAGATTGATCCCCCCAAACTACCACGCACCCTGCCTAAGTCGCTCACGGAACAAGATGTTGAGATATTGCTCGGCGCGCCTGATACGCAAACCTCATTGGGGTTGCGTGATCGAGCGATGCTTGAAGTGTTGTACGCCACAGGATTACGTGTTTCTGAATTGGTGACCTTGCGTATTATGCAAGTGAGCATGGATATGGGCGTGGTGCGCGTGATGGGCAAGGGTAGCAAGGAGCGGCTCGTGCCGTTAGGCGAAGAAGCGTTGGCTAGCTTACGTACTTATCTGGCGGATGGGCGCACCGTATTGCTGGGTAAACAGATGACTGATGCCTTATTTGTTACCGCTCGCGGAGCGGGCATGACGCGCCAGATGTTTTGGTATCTCATCAAAAAATATGCCCAGCGTAGTGGGCTGAATAAAACCTTGTCACCGCACACCTTGCGTCACGCCTTTGCCACGCACTTGCTGAATCACGGCGCAGATTTACGCGTGGTACAGCTGTTGTTGGGGCATACCGACATTTCGACCACACAAATTTACACACACGTGGCACGCGAACGATTGAAACTCCTGCATCAGAAACATCATCCGCGTGGTTAGGACTTGCTGCGCTCAATGCTAATGCCCACCATTTTGCTGCCACGTATGGCGTGCAGCTTGGCTACGCTGACCTTGACCCATGGCGCGTGAAAATCATTCAGGAGTATTTGCGCAATGTGTTCAACCAGGGCTTCTAATAAGTGAAAGTGCCGACTGGCGAGTTCGCTTTGAATGCGCCGCACAATATCGGCGTAGTTGAGTGCGTCTTTAATGTTGTCAGTGGTGCAAGCGGTGCTGTTCGGCAAGGCAATATCGAGATCAATTTGCAGGGTTTGTGGGACGCGTTTCTCCCATTCATATACGCCGATGAGGGTGTCGACTTTAAGTTCGCGGAGAAAAATGATGTCCATAGTTTTTACTGACTGAAGTTGTCTAGTTTGAGAGAAATGGCGATTCGCGTAGAATCCGCCCCTGTTGAATTTTAAGGTATTCCCGATGTTGACCATAGCTTTTGTCGTTGCAGCCTATCTGCTGGGCTCGATTTCTTTTGCAGTTGTGACCAGCAAAGCCTTTGGTATAGCTGATCCACGTACTTATGGCTCAGGCAATCCAGGTGCTACGAACGTGTTACGCAGCGGTAAAAAAGCTGCCGCTGGGTTGACCTTATTGGGTGATGCCGCTAAAGGTTGGTTGGCGGTATTCCTGGCGATTAAATTTGCCCCACATGATGAAAGTGGTTTGTTGCTGGTGGCATTGGTTGCCTTGGCGGTATTCCTTGGTCACGTGTTCCCCATCTTTCTCAAATTTCAAGGTGGCAAAGGGGTGGCGACGGCATTAGGCGTGTTGCTGGCGTTAAGTGCTTGGTTAGGTTTGGCGGTATTGGCCACTTGGCTGTTCATGGCGGTGGTGTTTCGCTATTCATCGTTGTCGGCTTTGGTCGCTGCGATCGCTGCGCCTATTTACACCATGCTATTCCACCTGCGTCCTGAGTTGGTGTTGGCGACGGCGGTTATGTCTATGCTGTTACTGTGGCGGCATAAGAGCAACATTCAGAATTTAATGAGCGGTAAAGAAAGCAAAATTGGCCGTAAGTCAAACGCGGTTTAGTTGGAGATCGCTGCCAAATCCCATCTCGGCTTGACATTAAACTGATAGTGCTTTTCGCCCTGTTGTTTGGCTAAGCGCAATGCGCCAGCAAAGGCAATCATCGCGCCGTTATCGGTGCAAAATTCCAAATCAGGATAAAACACGCGCCCGCCGCGCTTTTCAATGTCGTGGGTAAGGCGTTCACGTAGCAAGTGGTTTGCGCCCACCCCGCCCGCTACCACCAACTGCCCCAGTCCTGTTTGTGCCAAAGCAGCTCGCGCTTTGTGTGCTAACACATCGACGATAGCTTCTTGAGCTGCATAAGCAATATCCGCTTTAGTTTGCACAGTGCCATCACTATTCTTGACCGCAGTTAAAACGGCTGTTTTTAAGCCGCTGAAGCTAAAATTTAGATCTCCACTGTGTAGCATTGGCCGTGGCAATTTATAACGCCCCACGCTGCCTTGCGCAGCGAGTGCAGCCAAGGCAGGCCCGCCAGGATAAGGTAAGCCTAATAGCTTCGCACTTTTGTCAAAGGCCTCGCCTGCGGCATCATCTAGGGTTTCGCCCAACAATTGGTATTCCCCTACGCCATCAACGCGCATCAATTGCGTGTGTCCGCCCGACACTAGCAGTGCGACAAAAGGAAACTGCGGTGCGGGCGATGCAAGCAAGGGTGAAAGTAGGTGTCCTTCTAAGTGATGAATACCTATAGTGGGCAGGTCGAGCGCGTAAGCCAGCGCATTTGCTACGCTCGCGCCGACTAACAGTGCGCCGCCCAAACCTGGCCCCTGCGTATAAGCGATAGCGTCCACTTGATTTAAGATAATACCTCCTTCATTCAATACTTGGCGTATTAAAGGAAGGGCGCGTTGTACATGATCACGTGAAGCCAGCTCAGGAACAACCCCGCCATACTCACTATGTAGAGCAATCTGGCTGTGTAGTGCATGCGCGAGCAATCCCGAACCCATCTTATAGAGGGCGACCCCCGTCTCATCGCAAGACGATTCAATTCCTAGTGTAATCAATGACATTTTTGGCTTTCTATAGAGACCGACATTGTAGTGAATAAACGTACAAAATGCCTTACGCCAAAATAATTACAAAGATATTTCAAAAAAAGGTTGACGGGAGTTTTTGAATCCCTATAATGCGCACCTCTTCGCTGCTGCGGGGTTGAAAAAA
>JAVHPV010000049.1:0-4199 GCA_036170775.1 Gallionella sp.
GTCTTGCCTTGAATCGAACCGCGATGCTCGATGTAGGTGTGGATGTCAGCCAAGATTTGGCAGGGGTGGTATTCGTTGGTTAAGCCGTTAATCACAGGGACGCGCGAATGCGCAGCGAAGCGTTCGATGATGCTCTGTTCAAAGGTGCGGATCATCACGATGTCGCTCATGCGCGAGATGACTTGACCTGCGTCTTCCACAGGTTCGCCGCGTCCCAGTTGTGAGTCACGGGTGTTCAGGTAAATTGCCGAACCGCCTAACTGGTGCATGCCCGCTTCAAAAGATAAGCGGGTGCGGGTGCTGGCTTTCTCAAAGATCATCACTAAGGTGCGGTCTTCTAGCGGCCAGTATTTTTCGTAACGCTTGAAACGTTCCTTGATGATGCGCGTGCGCTCGAACAGATATTCGAGTTCTTCGCGGCTCATATCTTTGAATTGTAAAAAATGTCTTACGGGTGCCAACGATGGAGCTGACATAACGATTCCAATCAAGATTGCAAAAATTCTTTAATGAGCGGACACAAACAATCGACTAATTGCTGCGCTTCTTCATGCGACATAATTAACGGCGGGAGCAGACGGATCACGCTGTCCGCCGTGACATTGATGAGCAGTCGTTGGGCGAGGGCACGTTTCACCAGTTCTCCGCATGGCCTGTCCAGCTCTATCCCCAGCATCAATCCCTGTCCACGGATATCAACCACCCCAGCAATGCCTTGCAGTTGTTGGCTGAATTGCTGCTTGAAGAATTTTCCCAAGGTGTCGGCATACGCCAACAAGTTATCTTGTTCGACCACCGTAAGGGTGGTGTAGCCTGCGGTGCAAGCCAGTGGATTACCGCCAAAAGTTGAGCCGTGATTGCCGGGATGAAAAACTTCGGCGGCTTTGCCCGCTGTGAGGCACGCGCCTATGGGTACGCCAGAGCCTAAGCCTTTCGCCAGCGTCATGACATCGGGCAAGATGCCAGTGTGTTGGTGTGCAAACCATTTCCCCGTGCGCCCAATGCCACATTGCACTTCATCCAACATCAATAGCCAATTCTGCGTGTTGCAGAGTTCACGTAGTTGTTGCAAATAAGCGATGTCGAGCGTGCGGATGCCGCCTTCACCTTGAATCGGTTCAACTAATACCGCAACGATATTGCTGTTGTGTTGCGCCACTTGTTGGATTGCCGCTAGGTCATTATAAGGGACTCGTACAAAGCCTGTCACCAAGGGTTCAAAGCCCACTTGCACTTTACGATTCCCCGTGGCCGACAGGGTCGCCAAGGTGCGTCCATGAAAGGCTTTTTCCATCACGATGATGGTGGGGGTCTCGATGCCTTGTTGGTGACCATACATGCGCGCTAATTTGATGGCGGCTTCATTGGCTTCGCAGCCAGAGTTGCTAAAAAACACCTCTTGCATTTGAGTGAGGGCGCACAGTTTATCGGCGAGGAGTTCTTGTTCAGTGATTTGATAAACGTTCGAGCAATGAATGAGTTTGCTGATTTGCGCGTTGAGTGCCGCGACCAGTCGAGGGTGGGCGTGACCGAGTGTGTTGACAGCAATGCCAGACAATCCATCCAAATACTTGTTGCCTTCGCTATCGAAAAGCCATGCGCCAGTGCCATGGGTAAAAGCGACGGGCAAGCGGGCGTAGGTGTTCATTACGTGCGACATACGGTGTCCCCTAGTTGCTATTTTTATCCGACTAAATTAAAGACGGCGGACTCGCCGCCGTCAGGTTGACATTATCCAGCGAAACCGCCTTGCAAAGCAAACAAGCCGACGGAGGTGTCGGCTTGTTTGGTTCACTTTGCGATTAAAAAAATTGATTCGCGCGAGTGAGATTGATTATTGCGGTCTTGCAATACCGCAAGGCATTTAAGCCATTGCTTTGATTGCGGCAGACAAACGGCTCTTATGGCGCGCCGCTTTGTTCTTGTGAATGATTTTCTTGTCAGCAATGCTGTCCACAGTGCTCACCGAAGCTTGGTACACAGACTGAGCAGCGGCTTTGTCGCCCGCTTCAATTGCCTTGATGACTTTCTTGATTGCGGTGCGCAATTCGGAACGCAGGCTGCTGTTGTGCGCATTTTGTTTAACTGCTTGACGAGCACGCTTACGAGCTTGTGCGGTATTTGCCATGACTACTCCTTGAGAATTCGGCTACAACGAAAGGCGCGCATTCTAGTGACTCAATCCAGCTTTTGCAAATCTTTTTGCGAAAAGCAAGGTGAGCCGAGTCGTGACAGGCTTCAGTGGTATCATGCGCGCGGATTTTTGAGGCAAAAAACCATCAGGAGATGAAATGTTTGGGAAATTGCAAAAAGAATGGGTGATTCTAGGGATTACCTTGGGTGATGAGGTGTTCAATTATCCCGATTGGGCTGAGCGTTTGTGCGGCATGTTGGCTGACCAGTCTAGTAGTCAACGTTTGGGTTATTCTGACTTTTTGCACCCCATGCACATTGACGGCTTGCCAGCTGTGGTGATGGAGGCAGGGTTGGAGCAGGCAGATCCACAGGCATTCAATATGGTGCGTAAGTTTGCCGAAGAAAATCACCTTAAGGTGCGTTCTGGGCGGACACATGCGCAACTGGCTGAAACCATCAAACATCGTGCACTCGGAGAGGAACGACGCGATCTTTGTGCGCGACGCGGTTGCTAATTCCCTGCGGCGCATTGTCTATTAGATGAATCTGCTTAAGTCGTTAGCGACCATCAGTGGATTAACACTGGTATCGCGCGTCCTTGCTTTTATTCGTGATGTGCTGATTGCGGGAATCTTTGGCGCGGGTATCGCCAATGATGCCTATGTATTGGCGACACGTTTACCCAATCTGTTGCGACGTATGTTCGCTGAGGGGGCTTTCTCACAAGCCTTCGTGCCGATTTTTGGCGAATACAAGCAACGCTGCGGACATGATGAAACCAAGCGGTTGGCGGATCATGTCACCGCGATGTTGGCTTTGGTGTTGTTTGTGGTGACCTTGATTGGCATTTTTGCTGCCCCCTTGCTGGTGTATCTCACCGCGCCAGGGTTTATGAAAAATGCGGGGCAATTTGATTTGGCGGTGCAGATGTTGCGCATCACCTCGCCTTATATCTTTTTCATTTCGCTGGTCGGCGTGGCGGCCGCCATCCTCAACACTTACAACAAATACTGGGTGCCCGCCTTCGCGCCTATCCTGCTGAACATCTGTTTAATTGGTGGCGCGTTGTGGCTCACGCCTTACTTCGAACAACCTATCGTGGCTATGGCATGGGCGTGGTTTATTGCGGGCTTTGTGCAACTCGCGTTCCAAATCCCTTTTCTGAAAAAAATTGACATGCTGCCGAGCCTGTCGTTTAGCTTTAAAGACCCTGGTATGTGGCGCGTCATTAAGCAAATGGGGCCGGCCATGTTTGGGGTGTCGATTAGTCAGATTAGTCTCATCATCAATGGCATCATCGCTTCGTTTTTTGTGGCGGGGAGCGTGTCGTGGCTGTATTACGCAGATCGCTTGATGGAATTCCCCTCGGGCATGTTGGGCGCGGCACTGGGGACGATTTTGTTGCCTTCACTTTCCAAGTGTCACGCCAGCAAAAACCTAGTGGAGTATTCCAAATTGCTCGATTGGGGTTTGCGCCTGACAGTGATATTGGCATTGCCTGCGGCACTGGCACTGGGCTTGATTGCGGTGCCGATATTGGCGACCTTTTTCCAGCGCGGTGCGTTTACTGGGCAAGATGTGCTGATGACCAGTTATGCCTTGATTGGCTATAGCGTCGGCTTGATCGGGATACTTCTGGTGAAAATCCTAGCCCCCGCTTTTTATGCGAAACAAGACATCAAAACCCCCGTCAAAATTGGTCTGGTGACGCTGACAGCTACACAGTTAATGAACTTGCTATTTGTCTATGGTTTGCAACTGCATCATGCGGGATTGGCGTTGTCGATAGGCTTGGGAGCTTGTCTGAACTCGGCGATTTTGTTTTATTTTTTGCGCAAACGAAACATCTACCGTCCCGAACCTGGATGGGCAAAATTTTTCGGCAAAATTATTGTGGCACTCATCGTATTAGGCATGGCCTTGTGGTTTGGCATGGGGACAGAACAAAGTTGGCTGACCAGTAGCGGTTGGGCGCGCATCGTTCACCTGACGGTGCTGATCGCCGAAGGCGTGGCAGCATATTTTCTCGCCTTGGTGGTACTGGGATTCCGTCCTAAGGACTT
>JAVHPV010000050.1:0-4177 GCA_036170775.1 Gallionella sp.
GAAATGGATTGGACCAACAAGAACGTACATCCATCCAAGGTGGTTTCTTTGGGTGATGAAGTTGAAGTCATGATTCTGGAAATTGACGAAGCACGTCGTCGTATCTCTCTGGGGATGAAGCAATGTCAATCTAACCCTTGGGATGATTTTGAAATCAACCACAAGAAGGGTGACAAAGTGAAGGGCGCGATTAAGTCTATTACTGACTTCGGCGTGTTCATCGGTTTGGATGGCGGCATCGACGGGCTGGTACATTTGTCGGATCTGTCTTGGAGTCAACCCGGCGAAGAAGTGGTGCGCAACTTTAAGAAGGGTGATGAAGTTGAAGCCGTGGTGCTGGCTATTGATGTTGAACGTGAGCGTATCTCATTGGGCATCAAGCAATTGGAAGGTGATCCATTCGGTGGTTTTGCTTCCAGCAATGAAAAAGGTGCGGTTGTTACGGGCACGGTGAAATCCTTGGATGCCAAGGGTGCGGTGATTGCATTGGCGGGTGACGTTGAAGCGTATTTGAAGGCTTCGGAAGTGTCTGCTGATCGCGTTGAAGATATTCGCTCTCACCTCAAAGAAGGCGATAGCGTAACCGCTGTCATCATCAATGTGGATCGTAAGAATCGTGGTATCAACTTGTCGATTAAAGCACTGAACAAAGCTGAAGAATCTGCTGCAATGCAAAAATTCTCTGCTGAGAGCAGTGCGAATGCAGGGACTACCAATCTGGGCGCGTTGTTGAAAGCCAAGATGAGCGGTAGCAAGACTGAAGCTTAATTTTTTTGAGAGAAACGTATGACTCGTTCCGATTTGATTGCTAAGCTGGCTGAGTTACATCCGCAGCTATTGGCTAAGGATGCCGAGTTTGCCGTTAAAGTGATTCTGGATACGCTGTCCTCCACGTTAGCGCGTGGTGGACGTGTGGAGATTCGCGGCTTCGGTAGCTTTGGTCTGAACTATCGTCCGCCACGACAAGGGCGCAATCCCAAGACGGGTGACAAGGTCAAAGTGCCCGCCAAATATGCACCACACTTTAAGGCGGGTAAGGAGCTACGCGAACGCGTTGGCAAGGACGAGTGATCGTTTGCAGCAGTCACTAAATTGGCGGCATATCGCAAGGTATGTCCGCCTTTTTTTATGCTATCGTGACGCAGCTTTTTTCAGGTGAAAATCATGGCTTATCTCAATTGGCTGGTGCGCGGATTGTTGTTTTTTTTGCTGCTGGGTTTTGCGGTCAAAAATGATCAATCCGTGACATTACGTTATTTTTTTGGTTACGAATGGCAATCCTCTTTGGTTGTGGTGTTGCTGGTGTTCTTTACTGCGGGTACGGCTGTTGGCGTGTTGGCAATGTTGAGCACGGTATTACAGCAACGTCGTGAAATTGCCAAGCTAAAGCGCGATATTCGCGTGAAGAATAAATTAGTGGGTTTGAGTGATACTCAGCAGTCACCAATACAACCCTCATAAGAACTTTTGATAAGGTCGTTTAATGGATTTTGAGCCGTGGATGCTGCTAATCTTCCCGTTGTTTTTTGGCATGGGCTGGCTGGCGGCGCGTATCGACATCAAGGATTTAATCTCTGAATCGAGTGCCTTGCCACAATCGTATTTTCAAGGATTGAATTTCTTGCTCAATGAGCAGCAAGATAAGGCCATTGAAGCATTCATCGAAGTCGTCAAAATTGATCCACAAACCATCGAGTTACACTTTGCCTTGGGCAGTTTGTTCCGTCGTCGTGGCGAGGTTGATCGTGCCTTACGTATGCATCACAACTTGGTGGAACGGGCCGATTTGGACGAAGAAAAACGCCAGCAAGCCGTTTTTGAGTTGGCTCAGGATTATTTGAAAGCAGGCATTTTGGATCGTGCCGAAAGTTTGTTCCGTGAATTAGAAAAGTCCAGTTACGCCCAGCAGTCCTTGGAGTTTATGTTGGAGCTGTTTCAAAAAGAGCGCGACTGGCTCAAGGCAATAGCGGTGGCTGAACGTTTGTCATCCGTATCCGGGCAATCGTATGGAAATCAAGCGGCTTTTTTCTATTGCGAATTGGCGCAAGAAGAGCTCAAACAAAATAATGCCGCAGCAGCACGGCAACATTTGCAGTTAGCACTGCAAGTTCATCCACAGTCGGTGCGCGCCACGATGCTGCTGGGAGAAATGATTCTGGACGCAGGGGATGCCGAGCAAGCGATTAGTCTGTGGCAGACCATTGAGCAGCAAGATGCGCAATACCTACCCTTGATTGCCCCGCGTATGCTGGCGGCCTATGCCCGCTTGGGACGCGAGGCAGAAGGTGTTGCTCTGTTACGCGATTACCTCAAAAAATATCATTCGCTCGACTTGATGGATGTGGTATTTGATGCCGTGTTGAAGAGCGAAGGAGCTGCGGTGGCGTATCAATTGGTGCGTGACGAATTAGAGCGCAACCCAACCTTGTTAGGCTTGGATAAATTGTTGGAAGCGCGTTTGCTCGAAGTGCCTATGGATAGACGCGCCGATGTGGAATTAGTAAAAGACTTAGTGCATAAACGCACGCGGAATTTGGCAAAGTATCACTGTGGTCATTGCGGCTTCAAGGCGCGCCAGTTTTATTGGCATTGCCCTGCCTGCCAAACATGGGATAGCTACTCGCCGCGTCGTGATGAAGAAATGGGAATCTCGGTATGAAAAAAATTGCGCCTGATGCAAAAATCATCATCGCGCTGGATTATTCCAGTGCCGCACCTGCATTAGTGTTGGCGGAACAACTCAATCCCTCGTGGTGTCGCTTGAAAGTGGGTAAGGAATTATTTACCGCCTGTGGTCCAGCCCTGTTGGAAAAATTGATGCAGCGTGGCTTTGAAATATTTCTTGATTTGAAATTTCACGACATCCCTAATACCACCGCGCAAGCCTGTAAAGCGGCAGCCAGCTTGGGGGTGTGGATGGTGAATGTGCATGCGCTGGGCGGACGCAAGATGCTGCAAGCTGCACGTGCGGCAATCCCAATCAATGCTCAAGCCCCCAAGCTGATTGCCGTGACAATGCTGACCAGCATAGGGCAAGAAGACCTGCTGGATATTGGGATTGCCTCCACGCCTGCCGAAATGGTGTTGCGCTTGGCTACATTGAGCCGTGATTGCGGCTTGGATGGGGTGGTGTGTTCAGCGCAAGAAGCCAGTTTATTGCGGCAACACTGTGGCGCAGATTTTTGTTTGGTGACCCCAGGCATTCGCCCCGCACAAGCCAGTTTGGATGACCAATCACGGGTCATGACCCCGCAGGCGGCATTACAAGCAGGCGCGAGTTATTTAGTCATCGGTCGCCCCATTACCCAAGCCCCTGACCCGCTGCAAGCCTTGCTGGAAATCAATCGGCAGATTGGGGTTGCCGCATGAGCAGTTTGCCTCAATTTGCGGGTGCAAAAGTGTTGGTGGTGGGCGATGTCATGCTGGATCGCTATTGGTTCGGTGATGTCAATCGTATTTCACCCGAAGCCCCAGTGCCCGTGCTCAAAGTGGCGCGTGTGGAAGAGCGTCCGGGTGGTGCGGCGAATGTGGCGCGCAACATTGCCGCCTTGGGCGCACAAGCCACTTTGCTGTCAGTGGTTGGTGATGATGAAGCTGGGGTGTGCTTAGAAAAACTGTTGACGCAACACAGCAACATCAACGCCATTTTGCACCGCGATATGAGTGTTTCTACCATCATTAAGCTACGCGCCATTGCCCGACAGCAGCAGTTGTTGCGGATTGATTTTGAAACCCCGCCTAGCCATGAAGTGCTGCACGCGGCACTCGCCGATTTTTATGTGCAACTACCGTTGGCGGATGTGGTGATTTTGTCAGACTACGGCAAAGGCGGCTTGGCGCATATTGCCGACATGATCAGCGCGGCAAAAGCGGCGGGGAAAGCCGTTTTGGTTGATCCCAAAGGCGATGATTATGCACGCTATCGCGGCGCAACTTTGCTTACCCCCAATCGCAGTGAATTCCGCGAAGTGGCAGGCAGTTGGAAGAGCGAAGCGGAACTCACGTATAAGGCGCAACAGTTACGTACGGAACTGCAACTAGAGGCATTGCTCGTCACGCGCAGTGAAGAGGGCATGAGTTTGTATCGGCAAGATGACGCGCTGCATGAGCCGACCTGTACCCGCGAGGTGTTTGATGTCAGCGGAGCGGGAGATACCGTGATTGCCACCTTGGCGGT
>JAVHPV010000051.1:0-4164 GCA_036170775.1 Gallionella sp.
CAAAGTGCAAATAACGCACCCCCGCTTGTTCAGAAATGTTGATGTGAGTTGTCATAGCTTAATTTTTCTTGCGTTTGGGTTTGGTCTCAGGGGGTAACAAGCTGGTGAGTTGCTGATAACGCTCGAACAGAAATTCCACGCGCTGCGCATCGTTGGCGAACGCGGCTTTGCGGTAGCAGGCATCCACCGCGCGGTCGAGAGTTTGGTGGGCTTTGACCAGCGCGGGCGGCATGGTGAGTGGGTCGTAGAGGTCGGCGAGGGATGCTGAGTTCGCTGCGCTCACACGCTCCCCTTCACCCCTAGCCCCTCTCCCGCTTGCGGGCGAGGGGAGCATAAATTGTGCGCGAGCATCCAGCACGGCTTGGGCGGCGGCTTCCACGGCCTCCCTCTCCCGCAGGCGGGAGATAACCAGCGACTTGTCCGCTTGCGGGCTTAGTCGAATGGCTAGTGGCTCCATCAGGGATTGAGGGTGAGGGGCTTTTGAGTCAGGTGCTTCCGTTGAAATCCCCTCATCCCCAGCCCTTCCCCCGCCTGCGGGGGAAGGGAGGTCAGGCCACGGGAAGTTGTTGTAGACGATGCCTGCCGAATAACGGTAACGACTTTCTAAACGTCCGCAGGTGTAACGCACCCATGCCATGTGCATGGTTGAGGTCAGGATGCCGAAGTGGTAGAGCGTGGCATGGGGAATGACTTTCACCAGATTGCTGCTCAATGTGTCTGGCTGCATGAAGCCAATGGGGATGAAGCTGCGCCGTTCTGATGAAACTTCTGGGATTACTAGATAGGGCGCATTGGGAATATTTTCCACGTGGAAGCGTGTCGGTGTGGCGGCGAGTTTTTGCGTGGGCAAGCTCTTGCTGGCGAGGCGCATCTCGCGCACCGCTTCGATGCGCTTGATAGCCTCTGGCATTTTGCGTAATTCATCGGGCGGACAATCGCCTAGCCACAGACACCAGCGTTCGTAATTGTTGATGAATTCATCCGCCCCTATCCAGCGGCGAAACCAACGTGCGGCTTGCGGTTCGCGTTTGAGAAATTCCGCCTTCTCAGCGGGGGTGAATAGGTAATGTCCACCATCGATCGGTTTGTTGCCGATGCCTATTTCTGGCACGTTGCAGATGGGTTTGCTGCGATTTTCTAGTAACACATCCGGCGCATCCACTAGATAGGGGTTGATGTTGCGCGCCTTGATTTCGTGCGCATCCGAGTCAGGTTTTTCATAATCCCAAATACGCTTATCGCTTTCCCTCACCCCCAGCCCCTCTCCCGCCAGCGGGCGAGGGGGGCAATTCGAGCGTGGGGTGGGGGTACTGCCGCTTGTTCCCGCTTGCACTCGATGAGGGTAAAAACCGATGATGACGCAATGCACGGCGGCTTTGCCGCGTGCATCGTTGCCCCATTTGAAGGTGCGATGGGCGAAGTGAATCTTGATGTGGTATTTGTTCAGTAACTCGCCCCACAGGATGCCGACCTGTTCACCTTGGGCGATGGAGTTGGTGGAAACAAAGGCGGTTTTGGTTTTACTCCCTTCCCCCGCAGGCAGGGGAAGGGCTGGGGATGAGGGGCGTTGAGTCTTTTCGATAGCGGGTTGCAAAGCCTGCCATATCACCGTCATGACCGCCTCGGTTTCTTGCAAAACCTGATTATTCCAAAAACGTAAAACGCGAATGCCTTGCGCCGTCAAAAAGGCGGTGCGAGTTTCATCGTAGTTAACTTGTTCGGCGTGTTGTCCGCCATCTAGTTCGATGGCAAGTTTGTGTTCGTCGCAATAGAAATCAAGGATGTATTTGCTTATGGGGTGTTGGCGACGGAATTTGGCATGTGCAATTTGACGGCCACGCAAGAGATGCCAAATCAGTTGCTCCGCATCAGTGTGTCCTTTGCGCATTTCGCGGGCATAACTTTTTAAGTCAGCAGGTAACTTTTGCGGTGGGTCTGGTGTGTATACACCCTCATCCCCAGCCCTTCCCCCGCCAGCGTGGGAAGGGGGTTGGTTCATATACTGCGCTGCCTTGAGATACCACGCGGCGACAAAATCTAATACGCCTGCGCCCTTCACACCGTGAAAGATTTTCTCCATCGCATCACGTTGTTCATCCCTCAACATTTTTGAACCCACGAACGGCGGATTTCCCAAGATGTAATCCACATTCGGCGCGACTGTTTGCCAATCCAGTTGCAGCGAGTTGCCGCACACGATGGTGGCGGATTTTTTCAGCGGCAGACGTGCGAAGTAGTTGCCGAACTCTTCCGAGATTTGCAGATTCATCTGGTGGTCGGTAAGCCACATCGCCACTTGGGCGATCTGCGCGGGGAATTCTTCAATCTCGATGCCGTAGAACTGGTCAACGTCGAGCCACACGATGTCGGATACATCGAGGAAAGCCGTCTCGCGCTTTTTGTAGAGTTCGCGTAGCACTGCTAATTCCAGCAGACGCAGTTCGCGGTAGGCGATGACGAGGAAGTTGCCGCAACCGCAAGCAGGATCGAAAAATTTGAGCTTGCGCAGTTTGTCGTGGAATTCGGTGAGTTTCTTGGTGTTGCTCTTGCAGCTTTCAAACTCGTTATGTAACTCGTCTAGGAACAGCGGCTTGATGAGTTTGAGGATGTTGGCTTCAGAGGTGTAGTGCGCGCCGAGGTTGCGGCGCAGCTTGTCATCCATGACCGACTGGAACAGTGAGCCGAAGATGGCGGGCGAGACGCGGCTCCAATCCAATGCGCAGCAATCGAGTAGCTGGTTGCGCATCTTGGCATCGAAGCTGGCGGTGGGCAGGTGTTCGGCGAACAGTTTGCCGTTGACGTAAGCAAAGTTGGCGAGGTGTTCGTCAAGGTTCTTCAGGCGTTTGTCTTGCGGCGTGTTGAGCACTTCAAACAGTTGCGCCAGATGCGCGGCAAGATCGCTGCCCTCTTCGGCGGTCTTGTCTTGAATGTATTCCTTGAGTTGTTGCCGCTCGAAGATGCCGGTGTCTTCGGCAAATAAACAGAACAGCAAACGCACTAGGTAGTGTTCGAGTGCATGGCCTGCGTAGCCGATGTCTTTGAGGGCATCGTGCAGCTTGCCCATGAGTTCGGCGGCTTTGATGTTGACGGGGTCTTCCGGCTTGATGACGCGGGTTTGGTAGCCCGCGATGAAGGCGAAGTGCTTGATGTTTTTGTGCAGGTCGCACAGGTTGAATTCGTGGTAACCACTCTCACCCCCAGCCCCTCTGATGGGACTGCCTGCCATTTGACTCAGCCCGCTTGCGGGCGAGGGGGGATCAAGGTCGTAGAGACGGAAGCGCGCGAAGTCGGATACCAGCACGTATTGGGGGAGGTCGCGTTCTTTGATGCCAGGGAAATAGTCGAGGGCTTGGGTGTAGGCTTTGTTCAGGTCTTTGCCGCGTGACTTGTGTTCGACCAGCAACATGCCTTTCCAGAATAGGTCGATGTAGCCTTGTTTGTCGCCGAGTTTTTTAACGGGTTCTTCAAAGCTGGCAACGCGCTTACGGTCGATACCGAAGACGTTGAGGAATTCCGTCCAGAAGGCTTTGGCTTCGGCATCTTCTGAACTTTCGTGTTCCCAGCGTTGGGAGAATGCAAAAGCGCGGCTACGGATTTCGTTCCAGCTCAGTGCCATTATTTAACCATCCATTGATTGAGTAACCACCTTGCCCATTCAGTCACTTCGGTCGCGCTCATGCCGATGCTGGCGTGTTGTGCGGCGAGCGCGTCGCCCGCCGCACCGTGTAAATGGACGGCCAATAACAGCGCGTCATCGCCACTCATGCCTTGCGCGATGCAGGCCGCTACCATGCCTGCCAGTGCATCACCCATGCCCGCGCTGCTCATGCCGGGGTTGCCCGTTGGGTTGATGTACAGCTTGGTATCACGGGTCACGACCACGCTGTGTGCGCCTTTGAGTACCACACTAGCCGCGTAGTTTTGGGCGATTGCCAAGGCGGCTTGATTGCGTTGGGCTTGCACTTCTGCGGTGCTGAGTTGTAGCAGGCGCGCCGCTTCTCCAGGATGCGGAGTCAGTACAGTGGCGGCTTGGCGCGTCAGTAACAGACTGCGTAAGTCTGGACGTTCCGCCAGGATGTTGAGCGCGTCGGCATCGAGTACGAGGGCGGTGTCGCGGTGAATCGCGTCGTGTAACAGTTGTTGCGCCGCCAAGTCGCGTCCGAG
>JAVHPV010000052.1:0-4156 GCA_036170775.1 Gallionella sp.
ACGCTAACAGCGAGCTGAGTTCGGCCACTTGATTGCTGAGTCGTTGTTGCTCGATAGTGAGCTGATGGTGTAACACGCCCCAATTTTCTTTGTCGCCTTGTAAAACGCTGAGTTGCTCGGTTAAACCTGCGCTACGTTCCAACAATTGGGCGCGCTCATCGCGTGCGCTGTCGAGTTGATCGCGCCATAACATCGCTTGCTGTTGCAGTGTGCTGTATTCGTTGTTGAGTTGCTGGACACTATCTTGCGCTGCGTTGAGACGTTCACTTAGACGTGTTGAGTCAATCTGATGTTGCGCATGTATCTGTTGCACCACCCCATTGAGGCGAGCGCGTTGTATCAGCCAACTGAGCAGTGCACCCAGTAGCGCGCTAATCAGTAGCGCAAGCAAAGTGTATATCGTGAGTTCCATAACAATCCCTTCAATGCTGTTTCTAGGAGGGTATGAGAGTACCTCCGCTTCCATTAAACCGCATTAAGTAGCTCACCAATTAAAGCTCATAAGTTTGCTGTGGGAGGCTTGTTTGGTGAATTGCTACAACGTTTTGCTCACTTTCATGATGCTGGGATCTTCATCGCTACAGCGTAGGGTGAAGCCCAAGCGGGTCATCAGTTTTAACATGTTGTGATTGTTGTTGAGCACTTCACCTTCAATGCTTTTGAGTCCCTTATTGCGTGCAGCCTCCATCAACGAGGTCATGAGTTTTTGACCTAAGCCTTTACCCGCAATCTTGTCGCTCACCACCAAGGCAAACTCACATGATTCTCCGTCGGGATTGATGGCGTAGCGTGCCACACCAAGTTCGATTTCATGGCCTTGCTCTTCCGTTACCGCAATCAAAGCCATTTCGCGGCTGTAGTCGATTTGGGTGAAGCGTACCAACATGGTTTCGGTGAGTTCTTGCATACTGTTCATGAAACG
The DNA here is from genome assembly GCA_036170775.1 of Gallionella sp. Classification (GTDB taxonomy): domain Bacteria; phylum Pseudomonadota; class Gammaproteobacteria; order Burkholderiales; family Gallionellaceae; genus Gallionella. Next base: position 923 of record JAVHPV010000052.1, read on the forward strand.
GAAGTACTTGGACTCATCCGATAGTTCGCGCACAAACTGTTGCACCAACTCAGCATCTTCTGGACGAATCGGACGGATGGTGATGTCTGTGCCATCCGCAAGTTGCCAGTGGCTGACCAGATGGGTAGGGTAGGGATAGATCGCCATATGTGCGTAACGATCAGCACTGGGTTGACGATATTCGAGTACCACGCGGGCATCAGCGGCCAGTGCACCATGTTCATCCAAAATCAGCGGATTGATGTCCATTTCTTTAATCAACGGTAACTCACAGACCATTTCAGATACGCGCAGCAATACATCTTCCAATGCTTCCATGTTGGCAGCTTGCATATTGCGGAAGTCGCCCAACATCTTGGCAATGCGTGTTTCTTGGATGAGTTCTTTGACCAAGAAATTGTTCAGCGGAGGTAACGCCACGGCACGATCTCCCATGATTTCCACGGCAGTCCCGCCCGCGCCAAAAGTGATGACGGGACCAAACACAGGGTCGGTGGTCACGCCTATCATCAGCTCACGTCCATTGGGTTTTTTAATCATGGGTTCGATAGAGATGCCATCGACTTTCGCATTCGGACGATTGAGTTTGATGTTGTCTTGAATTTGCTGATAAGCCGCGCGAACTTCGTGCGCGTTGTTCAGATTGAGTAACACGCCTCCCGCATCACTCTTATGCGTGATGTCGTGCGAATTGACTTTCATCGCCACGGGGAAGCCCAGTTGTTGCGCGATGAGCAAGGCTTCATTGGGTGAATGCGCGACCATGGTTTGGGCTACGGGTATATGAAATGCGGAGAGCACCGCTTTGGACTCCATCTCTGTGAGTACCTTGCGGTGTTCCTGAATCGCGCACTCGATAATCAGGCGCGCGCTTTCGACATCGGGTTCAACATGATGTGAAAATGGCCCAGGCATCTGCATCAGCAGTTTTTGGTTGCGGTAGTAAGCCGACAGATGCGAGAACACTTCAACAGCAGGCTCAGGCGTGCGGAAGTGCGGGCGATGTGCTTGGGTAAAGGCTACGCGTGCTTCAGCCACTTGCGTTTCTCCCATCCAGCAAGTCAACAGCGGTTTGTTGTGCGTGTTCGCCAGTTCAATCAGGGCTTGGGCAGATTCCAACGGCTTAGTCATTGCTTGCGGAGTCAGAATCGCCAGTACGCCATCAACATTATCATCTTCCAAACAGGCTTTCACCGCATGGTGATAGCGATCCGCTTGCGCATCGCCGATGATGTCAACAGGGTTGCCATGTGGCCAAGTGGGCGGTAGATGTTGATTGAGGTAGGTGATCGTGCTTTCCGACAAGGTCGCCATGGTCAGCCCCAAATCGGCGGCACGGTCAGTTGCCATCACGCCTGGCCCGCCGCCATTGGTGACGATCGCCAAACGATTACCGACTGGACGAAAACCGCATGACAAGGCGCGTGCTGCGGTAAACAGTTGCGTAATGGTTTGCACACGTACTGCACCGACGCGGCTGACCGCAGCATCGAACACATCATCCGCCCCGACCAGTGAGGCGGTGTGCGACATGGCGGCTTTTGAGCCTGCGGGGTGGCGGCCCACTTTGACTAGGATGACAGGCTTGATGCGCGCAGCGGCACGCATGGCACTCATAAAACTGCGTGCGTTGCGGATGCCTTCGATGTACATCAAGATGCTATGGGTGTTGGGATCAGAAACGAGGTAATCGAGAATCTCGCCAAAATCCACATCGGTGGATGAGCCCATCGACACCACGCTAGAAAACCCGACATCATTACGTTGCGCCCAATCTAGAATCGCCGTACACAACGCGCCAGACTGTGACACAAAAGCGATATTGCCGACATTGGCAGAACCCTTGTTGAACGTAGCATTCAGACCAATCGAAGGGCGCATGATGCCTAAGCAATTGGGGCCGATGAGACGAATGTTGTAACGTCGAGCGGTTTCGATAAGTTGCTTTTCTAGCGCGATGCCCGCTGCGCCTGCTTCGCCGAAGCCCGCTGTGATGATGACCGCTGCCTTCACCCCATGAATACCGCATTCTTCAATGATGCCAGGTACACTTTGCGGTGGTGTGGCAATCACCACCAGCTCAACAGGCTCATTGATCTCACTGATGGAGGCATAAGCACGCTGACCTTGCACCTCGGGACTCTTCGCGTTGATCGGGTACAACGCGCCTTTAAAGCCGCTTTGCAACATGTTTTGGAAGACGATCTGCCCCACTGAATCGGGGCGGTCGCTTGCGCCGAACACAGCGACGGATTTTGGTGCGAATAAGGTATTGAGGTAGTGCTTGCCCATGATTTTGCGCTTTAGCTTGATTGAATAGCCCGCTATGATAACAGCTTAATGTTGCCAAATCCTTACGGAGCAAGCCTTGCAGACCGCTTACATCAGCCATCCACTGTGCTTAAAACACGATATGGGCGCACATCATCCAGAGTGTCCTGCGCGTATTCATGCTATCGAAGATCAATTGATTGCCTCGGGATTGATGGACTATTTACAGCATCACGATGCGCCCGAAGCCACCCGTGAACAGCTACTGCGCGTGCATAGTGCAGCGCATATCGACCACATTGCCCGCAGTGTGCCGCAAACAGGCATTGTCCACATTGATGGTGACACTGCCCTCAACCCCTTTAGTTACCAAGCGGCATTGCGGGCGGCAGGTGCAGCGGTGCTGGGCGTTGATTTAGTGATGGCGGGCAAAGTTGAAAATGCCTTTTGTAATGTTCGTCCCCCAGGCCACCATGCAGAACGTGGACAAGCGATGGGATTTTGCATCTTCAACAATGTTGCGGTTGCTGCGGCACATGCGCTGGATCGCTACGGTTTACAGCGTGTTGCCATTGCAGATTTTGATGTGCATCACGGCAATGGTACCGAGCAAATATTTCACGATGAGCCGCGCGTCATGTTGTGTTCCACCTTTCAGCATCCGTTTTATCCATACTGCGGCGCAGATTCAGGCAATGAGCACATCATCAATGTGCCGCTGGCGGCGGGGGCAGGGGGGGCAGAGTTTCGCGCTGCTGTCACTGAGCAATGGTTGCCCGCACTAGAACGCTTCCAACCGCAAATGCTGTTCATCTCGGCGGGCTTTGATGCTCACCGCGATGACGATATGTCTATGCTCCGATTCCATGAAGCGGATTACGCGTGGGTGACTGCTGAACTAAAACGCATCGCTGCGCAATTCGCACAGCAGCGCATCGTCTCAGTGTTAGAGGGCGGCTATGA
>JAVHPV010000053.1:0-4111 GCA_036170775.1 Gallionella sp.
TTCTTCAAAGATTCGGCGGCCAACTAATCATGAGCCTGTTACTGGATGCGCGTAAAAAAATCCTTGGTTCACACACGAGTGCTGCCGAGCCAAGTGGCGAGCTGCGTTTACAAGCTACGTCGGCGCGTGTTGATTCGCGCTCCGCAGTCGCAGCGCGCGATACGGGCAAAAATTTATTTGCTGCCAAATCTAGCGGGGGAGATAAAGCCCCAAGCATCAACAAAAATTTATTGTTTGCATTGGGTGGCACAGTCCTGTTGCTCGGTGGTGGATTCGGCTATTTAAGCTCGCTAGACACAGATAACAATCATTTAACTGTACCGCGCCGTACCTTATCTAGCGTGACTGAGGCGAATAATGCGCCGCCACCCAACGAACCCGTTTTGCCAACGGAGGAATCTGTTGCGCCGAGTCTGTTGGTTGCAGAGATTACTGCGCCCACCCAGTCCCCTGACTCTCCCAGTGCGGTTGCGCGTGAGACGGCATGGCCTACAACGGCCACGCAACCTCCGCGCGTTCGATCCGCTGTGACCTCGCCCAAGCTGGTGCAAGCGGGGCAAGCCGCCAGTGCAGATATGGTTGACCCCTTACTTGCGAATGCTTATCAAGCCTATCAAAACAGTGATTTCGATAGCGCACAAAAATCTTATCTCGCCATGCTGGCAAAAGACTCCCGCAACCGTGATGCGCTACTGGGTTTGGCCGCTATTGCCCAGCAACGTGATGAAACAGGCGTGTCGATGCAGTATTACCAACGACTGTTAAAAATCAATCCACGCGACCCTGCGGCGAATGCCGCGCTATCTTCTATGGATAACGAAGACGGCAACACTGAAAGCCGTCTCAAAACTTTGTTGCGCGAACAACCTAACGCTGCTCCGTTACACTTTGCCTTGGGTAATCAATACGCCACGGAATCACGTTGGAGTGAAGCGCAGCAAGCCTATTTCAATGCACACAGCATCGCTCCCGACAATCCCGAATTCGCCTTGAATCTAGCTGTTAGCCTCGACCATCTGGGGCAGGAAAAAGCTGCGTTGCAATACTACCAACGCGCTTTGCAATTGGATCACGGACACGATTTAGACCGTGCGACGATCAATCTGCGTATTCAGGAATTATCTAACTGATGGCTATCGCTATTCCACCCAACATCCCCAACACCGATAACCAACTGCAACAGCCGTTGGGTAGGATATTGGTTGCCAAGGGAGTCATTAGCGAAGATCAACTTCGCATCGCCAGTCAGGAGCAAGCCAAGACGCACCAGCCGTTGGGACGCTTGCTGGTGCGTTTAGGCTTTCTTTCTGAGGCAACTATCCGCGATGTACTCTCGGAAAATTTGGGGCAAGAAAGTGTCGATCTCATCAGCATCATCGTTGATCCTGCTGCGCTCAGTTTGATCCCCAAGGATGTGGCGCGCCGCTATCAAATTTTGCCCCTGTCGGTAGACAAGCAACGCCACGCACTGACCCTCGCGGTGGCGGATCCCGACAACATCATCGCGCTTGATCAAGTGCGGGCTTTGCTGAAAGACCAATATCGCCTAGTCACGCAACTGGCGGGAGAATCAGACATTTTGCGTGCCATTGACCAGTATTACGGCTTTGAGCTTTCCATCGACGGCATCTTGCACGAGATTGAACCCGGCGAGATGGAATACCAGACGCTGCAATCAGGGGTGAATGAATTTAGCCAACCCGTGGTGCGTCTGATTGATGCCTTACTCACCGAAGCCGTACAGCGCGGCGTGTCCGACATCCACTTTGAACCGGAAAGCAGCTTTTTACGCATTCGTTACCGTATCGACGGCGTGCTGCGCCAAGTACGTAGTCTGCACAAGAGCTTCTGGCCTGCCATGGTGGTGAGGATGAAGGTGATGAGCAACATGAACATCGCCGAAACGCGTGCTCCCCAAGACGGACGTATTTCGTTACGTCTATCGGGTCGTCCGATTGATTTTCGCGTTGCGTCACATCCCACCACACATGGCGAAAACATGGTGCTGCGGATATTGGATCGGCAAAAAGGCATCGTGCCTTTGGAGCAAATTGGCTTGGATGATGCAGCTCTGAATCTACTCAAAACCATCATCGCCAAACCCGAAGGGATTGTGCTGGTGACCGGCCCGACAGGAAGCGGTAAAACCACCACGCTGTATTCGGTGTTGAATCACGTCAATACCGAATCGGTCAACATCATGACCTTGGAAGATCCTGTTGAGTATCCGTTGTCGCTGATACGTCAAACTTCAGTCAATGAAGCCGCCAAGATGGATTTTGCCAACGGTATTCGCTCCATGATGCGCCAGGACCCTGACATTATTCTGGTGGGTGAAATTCGTGACCACCCCACCGCAGAAATGGCGTTCCGTGCGGCCATGACGGGGCACCAAGTGTACTCAACCCTGCACACCAATTCCGCTATTGGTGCGGTGCCACGTCTGCTCGACATTGGTATTCTGCCTGACATCATGGCAGGCAACATCATCGGCATCGTGGCACAACGCTTGATTCGCTTGCTCTGTAAAGCATGCAAATATCCTTATCAACCCGATGCCGCCGAACGCAAACTATTGAACATTCCCAATCATCTCGACATCACCTTGTATCGTGCCGCTGGTTGCCCAGTCTGCGATCACCAAGGCTACAAAGGGCGTTTGGCGATCATGGAGTTGCTCAAGATGGATGTCGATATAGATGACCTGATTTCGCAACGTGCCAGCACGCGAGCGATTCGTGACATGGCCATAGAGAAGGGCTTCCGTCCCTTGGCCAAAGATGGTGTGCGACGCATTTTGCAAGGCATCACTTCGCTATCGGAAGTGAGTCGCGTGGTTGATCTCACTGATCGAGGCAGCTAATGGCACTCTACGCGTATCGCGCTGTAGATAGCGCAGGGAGAACCCGTAAAGGTATTCAAGATGCCGCCAATTTGGTTGACCTTGAGCTGCGTTTGAAGCGCACCAATCTAGACTTGATCGATGGCAAACTCGATAGCGGTGGTGAGTGGGGGCGGCGCAAGAAAATCAACCGTACCGCCCTGATTACTTTTTTCTTCAATCTGGAACAACTCACACGTGCGGGCGTACCACTCTTGGAGTCGTTGGGAGATTTGCGCGACACTATGAAGTACCTACACTTCCGTGAAGTGATTGCCAATCTAGTTGAAGCGATTGAAGGCGGCAAAAAACTTTCGCAGGCCATGGCACAGCATCCGGATGCCTTCGACAAAATATTTGTCAGCCTTACCCACGCGGGCGAAGAAAGTGGCCGCTTACCCGAAGTGTTTGAGCACATTACTGAATCGCTCAAATGGCAAGATGAGATGGCTTCACATACCAAGACCATCATGATTTATCCCGCCTTTGTCGGCACAATCGTGATTGCCATTACCTTTTTTCTGATGATTTATCTTGTTCCTCAGTTAGTCGGCTTTATTAGCAACATGGGGCAAGATATTCCCATCCAGACCCGCATCCTGATGTCCACCTCCCGATTTTTTGTGGACTACTGGTATGTGCTGCTGGCCATTCCCGTGCTGTTACCTATCGTTGCTAAATTGCTGATCAGCTCTAGCCCAGAGATGCGTTACCGTTTTGACAATCTCAAACTTAATCTGTGGATCATCGGACCGATTTTGCGCAAAATTATCTTGGCACGTTTTGCTAACACCTTTGCCATGATGTACAGCTCTGGCATCAGCATTCTTGATTGCATCGCTAACTCGCGGGATGTTGTGAACAATCGCGCTGTCGCTAGGAGCTTGGAAGAAGTCACGCATGAGATTGAGTCTGGAAAAAACCTTACGCAAAGTTTTCAGGAGACCGGCATGTTCCCACCGCTGGTGATACGCATGCTGAAAGTGGGTGAAGCCACGGGATCGTTGGATAAGGCCTTGCTGAATGTTAGTTACTTTTATGATCGTGATGTCAAAGAGTCCATCAAAAAAGTGCAAGTCATGATTGAACCCACCATGACCCTAGTGTTAGGTGCATTGCTAGGCTGGGTGATGCTGTCGGTGATGTCGCCGATCTACGACATGATCGGCAAAGTCAAATTCTAACGAGGGCGAAATGAAACAATGTCTGCTGTTGTTCTTGAGTTCGGAT
>JAVHPV010000054.1:0-4096 GCA_036170775.1 Gallionella sp.
CCAAAACTGCTGCCATTGGCATAATTCTTGGAATAGTTCGCCACCAAATCAACCGTGGGTAAATGCCCCCCCATGTTACGGGAGACTTCTTTTTCTGCCAGTTCTGCACCCGCCTTAGCAATCAGTAATTGCGGATTATTCAACTGGGCATCCTCCACCCACTTTTCCATCTCGGCGGGCTGCGGTGATTCTAATTTGAAGCCATTGCCCAAGTTATTCAACGCTTGCGGCTGCGCATTGAGTAATTGCTGCAACTGGCGACGTTTAATCTCCAGATTATTTTGCGCTACGATGTGTTGCGCGTTGGTCAAGTCGAAGCGAGCTTGCGCCTCATGGGTGTCAGTAATCGTGGCACTGCCGACTTCAAAATTACGTTTGGCTTGCGCTAACTGTTCGGTAATTGCCGTTTTTTGCGCTTCGCTCAACTGCACGCTGTCTTGCGCAATGAGTACGTCAAAATAGGCTTGAGCTACGCGCAACAACAAATCCTGCTCGGCAATTTTGAATTGCGCTTCGCTCTGCGCGACTTGCAATTCTGCTTCCGTATAGGCCATCCAGTTTTGTTGACGGAATAACGGTTGAATCAATGTCACGCCGTAACCATGAGTGTTGAAACGATTATTGCCACCAGGAAAAAAGGTTGGGCCGCGATATGTTGTGGTCTGATCGTTGTAGGTACTATTGGCATTCAGATTGAGACTAGGCATAAGCAAGGAACGACCTTGCGGCAGCTTTTCTTGTCCTGCCAAACGAGCCGCCCGCGCACTGGCGAACACGGGGTCATTGGCTTGCGCGGTGCGGTAGGTTTCGAGCAGGTCTGCGCCCTGTGCGGAAGAAAACGCAGCCAGCAAGACGGTCAATAACAGCGGGGATATTTTCATCGGTTTTGCGCAACGGTTATATTAGTTGATGCTAATACTACGGTTTAGCCAACCATTGCGCAATCCCCAGATGAGGTGGCGCAGTGATCAGAATATGAAACGTTCAGGTTGCAACGCATTTTGCAGCGGCGCAACCACGGTTTCCATGATGTTACGGGTTTCATAAATATCGGGGGCAACTTTGGTGATAATTTGCGCTTCCATAGCAGGTGCATCGCCCACAATGGCGAACAAGCGCCCGCCTAACTTGAGACTGTGTTTGAAAGCTTCTGGCAACACTGGGGTCGAACCTGTCAACACGATAACATCATAGCTTTCGTCTTGATTCCAGCCTTGTGCCGCATCACCGATTTCCAGCTTCAGATTGGTATGTTTATGATGGGCAAGATTTTGTGCGGCGAAGGCACTCAGTTCTGCGACAATCTCTACGGAAGTTACTTTACCTGCTAGAGTAGCCAACAATGCCGTCATATAACCACTGCCTGTCCCCACTTCCAGCACGCTATCACGGCGGCTGAGTTGCAATTCTTGCAACACCCGTGCTTCCAGTTTGGGCTGCCACATTGCTGCGCCATGACCGATAGGCAATTCAATATCCATAAATGCCATTGCCTTACTCGCCGCAGGCACAAATTGCTCGCGGCGTATGTGTTTGAGTAAATCCAAAATGCGTCCCTCCAAAACTTCACAGGGGCGTATTTGTTGCTCGATCATATTGAAGCGCGCTTGTTCCATGGTATGCATTTCCCTCTCCATCGCTTTAGTGGTTTTGATTATTATCTGCGCGAGTATAGCAACACACCCTAGCTTGCTCAACAACACGATTCCTCCACGAGCCTTCATCGTCTTGAGTTTTTCCTCATTTATTCACTGGAATGTAGATCGGGTTTCGGCTGGGTCGACTGGGCTGACACTCGACCCGCGAGCTGCTTAAGCCATTGCACGCCATCATCCACATAGGTGAACAGCACAGGAATCACCAGCAGACTAAGGAAGGTTGAGGTAATCAAGCCGCCAATCACCACAATCGCCATCGGCGAACGGAAGCTGCCGTCTCCCATGCCCAAATCCAGTGCCACCGGCAACATCCCCGCGCCCATCGCCATGGTGGTCATCACAATTGGACGTGCGCGTTTTTTACAGGCATCCAACAAAGCCTCGCTACGCTTCATGCCCCGTTCCCGCTGCGACACCACGGCATATTCCACCAACAGAATGGAGTTTTTGGTGGCGATACCCATCAACATGATGATGCCGATCATGGAAGGCATGGAGATTGCCGTATGCGTCACAAACAAGGCCAAAAACGCCCCTGGAATGGACAGCACCAGCGCACCCAAAATGGTCGCGGGCTGCATGAAGTCTTTGAACAGCAACACCAGTACGATGTAAATACACAGTACCCCCGTGAACATCGCCAGCCCGAAACTTTGGAACAATTCTTTCATTGCTTCAGCGTCGCCTATCGGTGCCATTTCCACACCCGCAGGCAGATTTTTGATGACGGGTAACGCCAGCACGGCAGCTTGCACTTTGCCTAAAGGTTGACCTGCCAGTTCCACATCAAACGTAACATTGCGCTGGCGGTCATAGCGGTCGATTTGCGCGGGGCCGCTTTCCCAACTCAGCGTGGCGATGTTGCCCAACATCACCGAGCCGTGCGCACTGGGTACGACCAAGCGCGCCAGCAACGCCAAATCTTGGCGCGCGTCGTCACGCAGTTTCACGATGATGGGCAATTGGCGATCAGGCAGATTCAGTTTGGCGAGCGACTGGTCATAGTCACCATTGGTTGCCACACGTAGCGTTTCGGCAATCGCGGCGGAAGTGACCCCCAAATCAGCCGCTTTGGCAAAATCAGGCCGCACCACAATCTCGGGGCGTAACACGCTGGAGTTGGAAACCACGTTGCCGATACCCGCGATGGTGCGCAATGCTTGCCCCACTTTCAGCGCAGTTTGATTGAGCAGCTCGCCATTCTCGCTGGTCAGCACCAGTTGATATTTATCCGCCGATGAGCCCATGCCCACTTTGGTGCGTACCCCAGGCAATACCGCAATCGCCTCACGCAATTGAGCTTCAATTTGCTGTTTATCCACGCGCTGTTCACGCGGTTTAAGCTGGATAGACAAGGTGGCTTTGCGCGCTTCAGGTACGCCCGTAGGCTCGAAGGCATTGCCGCCACTCGCCCCCGCGCCAATCGCGGTATACACCAAGGTGACGTTAGGGTTTTGCGCCACGATGGCACGCGCTTGTTCCGCCAAGGCGTAGGTTTGCTCAAACTTGCTGCCGGGCGGCAACGTCAATGAAACTTGGGTTTGTGACTGGTTATCTTTAGGCTGAAAAGCGGTGGGCAAGGTACTCGCCAAACCAAACGAACCGAAAAAGAATATCGCCGCAAATAGCAACGTGGTTTTGCGATGCGCCAAACACCATGCCGCCCAGCGCAAATACATGGCTATCCATTTGGGTGTGTCGTGCGCCACACGTGGGCGTAAAAAATAGGCGCACATCATCGGGGTTAACATGCGTGCCACGACCAAGGAAAACAGCACCGCCACCGCCGCCGTCCAGCCAAACTGCACAAAGAATTTACCCGCGATGCCGCTCATAAACGCGGTGGGCAAAAATACCGCGACTAAAGTAAAAGTCGTGGCAATCACTGCCATACCAATTTCATCCGCCGCCTCCATCGCGGCTGCGTAAGGCGTTTTGCCCATTTCCAGATGGCGCATGATGTTCTCAATCTCGACGATAGCATCATCCACCAACACCCCCACCACCAAGGACAGAGCCAACAGGGTGACTAAGTTGATGCTGAAGCCGAACACATGCATCAGTGCAAACGTAGGAATCACCGCCAGCGGTAAAGCGGTTGCCGCAACAATCGTGGCGCGCGCATTGCGCAAGAAAAAAATCACCACGATCACCGCCAGCAACGCCCCCTCAAAGATCATTTCCAGCGAGCCTTGATACGCCTGATAAACCGTATCCACGGTGTTAAAAACTTTATCGGTAGCGACATCAGGATAGGACTTTTTGAATTCTGCGAGGGCTTGCGTCACCCCGTCCGACACCTCCACGTCACTTGCGCCTATCGAACGCACAATCTCAAATCCCACCACAGGCTTACCATCGTGCAACGCCGCCGAACGTCGTTCCGCACTGGCATCGCTGACACTTGCCACCTCGTCCAAACGCAGATGTCGCCCATC